>CAYWOP010000055.1:861-6162 GCA_964459935.1 uncultured Methanosarcinales archaeon
AGTTCGTCATCGGCGGGCCACGTGGCGACAGCGGACTCACCGGACGGAAAGTCGTCGTTGACACCTACGGCGGCGTAGGACGCGTCGGCGGGGGTTGCTTCTCCGGGAAGGACCCGAGCAAAGTGGACCGCTCCGCAACGTACGCCGCACGCTACGTCGCCAAGAACGTGGTAGCTGCGGGTCTCGCGGACGAGTGTGAGTTCCAGATAGACTACGCGATCGGCGTACCAGAACCCGTCGCGCTGGACGTGGACACGTTCGGAACGAACAACGTGCCAGAAGAGGAGATCGTGTCCTTGATAAACGAACATTTCGACCTCCGACCGAAAGCGATCATCGACACGCTCGACCTGCTCCGACCGATCTATCAGAAAACAGCGACGTACGGTCATTTCGGCCGGGAAGAACCAGAGTTCACCTGGGAGAAGACTGACAAAGCTGAAACGTTACGAACGGATTCGTCGTTATAGATCTTTCCGCGTAGCGGCGTCACTGATGATCGCGGAGTTCCCCGTGGGGTCCTTGATCTTCAGCGTGATCTCCTCACGGCCGTAGAGCGCGTCCGCCACTTTATCGATCCTGTTCTGCAGCTTCTTCCGCTCATCGCCGTCGGCCTCGTCCTTCCGACCTTCCATCACTTGGCGGAACCGCTGCAAGACGCTCTCCACGTTCGTCACCTCACCGGTGGCAGCCTCGCCGGGCTCGACCTCGCCCACATAATTCACTTTGATCGTAGCATTGCGGGACTTCACGACACGCGTGTCCAGATCCTCTTCTGACGAGACGGTGAAACTCCACTCACACGCCTCTTTCTCCTCAGCAGCTTCCACATCGCTCTGCGAAAAGTCGCAGTTACCGCACTGCATCGAGAAGATGAACGTCTCGCCGAAATGTGGTATCTCCACAGTTTCTTCAGAAAGGGTGAGTGAGTCCTCACCACAGAGCATGCACGTTTCTCCCTCGATGACGTCTTTACTCGACATCGTCTGCAGACCTGTGCACTCGGGCGAAGCTGGGCGATGCCACGATGTACTCATCCCCGAAGCCCGCGACGTCTCCATCGATCGCGTCACACGTCTTCTTCAATTTATTGATAGCACGCTTCAACTCCACGAGGTCCTTCTCCTTCAACGGGCTGATATTGATCAGCGCGATCGTATCGCCCTCACGGAGCACGTCGAGTATCGGCTTGATATCAGAGAACTCCTCGATATCGAACGGGCGGATTATGACATCCTTGGACGGTTTCTCTCCAGAGGAGGCGTCGAGTTCAAGATACTCATCATCGCCCTCCGGCATGTCATCTTCGTAGTCATCACCGGTCAACCGTTCGATCGAAAAAAAGTTTCCCATATGCAATCACTCGTACTACGTAATCGACTTGTGACGTATATAAACCTTTTGGTAGAGTAATCCCTGGAGTTCATGTTTCGCGACCAAGCTAATCATCAAGGGCGTTCCTCATACTCATTATCCTTCCAATTTATCAGCTTTTCTGCAGTTCCTCTACCGCGCTTCTACACCGATTTAGTATTTCGTCTCTGCTCTCCGTGGAGAACCGCAGCGGCTCGCCGAACCGAACAGTGACCTCACCAGTTGATGGTATGGCAGCGCCTTTCGGAAAGACGTGCTCCAGACCAGAGTGTGCCACCGGTACCACAGGAACTTGCAGATTCTGTACCAGGACTGCGACGCCCGGCTGAAACTCGCGTAACCGTTCCGGATCTCGTAGGCCCTCTGGAAAGATGAGTATGTTTTCGCCCTTGTCCAAGAGCGTCCCGGTGAAGCGGAGCTCTTCTGTGAAGCTGTGCTCCTGCGAAAATGGGTATATGGAGAACGAAAGCACTCCATAGTAGTACGCGAAGGCCTTCCAAACCCGCTTGAGAGGACGGCTCCATGGTTCCTCGAACCACTCTGCCCACGCGGGCGTGCTCAAGTCGTACCGGAAATCACTCGGAAGAGCGTCCTGGATGATGCCCTTGTCAAAGTAGCTGAGATGATTGGCGATGAAGATAACCGGAGGGTCCACATCGCTCAGGTGCTCTCTTCCTTCAACTGTGGTATCGCATATCATGCGGCCGATTGGAAAGTGGAAGCATTCCTGCAAGGTATTACGGATCTTCTTCACGACGGGGTTGTAGAGCCAATGGGGAAACTCGATACCGGTGGTGGCTTGGGACTCCTCATCTATCAGCTGTGATAGTTCTTCAACAGTTGTCTCTTCGTCTATACGGTTCTCATCAAAATCGACGTTAAAACGGCGTTCGATACGAGAAACGAGTTCCACCCGGCCGATGCTGTCGATCTGTAGTTCATCGGCTAGCGTATCTGCAGGATCTATCTCCTGGGGATGTGTGTCGGACACAGCGCTCAGTATCTCATGCACCTTTGAACCGGAACCTGACACTTCGGCTTCAGATTCCTGTTTGGCCAATCTGTTTCGCACTTCGTCTCGCTTGATCTTCATCGTCGGAGTCTTGGGGAACTCCTCCTCAGGCCACTCAAGTACGTCCTGTATGCGCTGCGCCTCGTTCAACGCATCGTTCACCTCCGCCATGATTGCATCCGTCTCAGTACCTTCTTTGGTCCGAAGAACGGCGCAGATCGTTTCTTCCTCGCCTCGACCGATCACGCAACTTTCTTTGACCTGGTCGTGCTGGTCCAGGTGATTCTCGATATCCTCCGGATGAACATTTATACCAGACGGCTTTACGATAACGTTCTTCTTGCGTCCCTTTATCTGGAGTGCCTCCCCGTCAACGGAGCCGACATCTCCTGTAAGGAACCAGTCTCCGTCGAACGTTTCCGCTGTTGCGTCAGCACGTTTATGATAGCCCTCAAATACGTTTGGACCCTTCACGGCTATCTCTCCATCGTCACGCACTTGAACATCCACATTCGATAGTGGGGGTCCAACGGTCTGGAATCTCGCGGTTTCGGGACGGGTAGCTGTTACCACGGGGGAGCATTCGGTGAGGCCGTATCCCTGGATGACCTTGAACCCGAGATCGTTCCAGAACGCTTCCGTTTGAGGTGCAAGCGGTGCACCCCCGCTCACGAAGTAATCAAAGGATGAACCGAACCGGGACCGTAACGCGGGGAACAACATGCGTCTCTGATCTATTGGGAGTGTCCTCGAGGCTGTGCGGAGCGACTCAAAGAGCGATCGTTTCCATCCGGAGAGCCGGTCTTCGATAGTATCTTTGAAACTCTGTAGGATGCGGGGTACCGTTATCATTTTCGTTATCCGTTCCTCGTTCAGGACACGGAAGATAGCGCTTGGCTTCCGGGACCGTACGTAGGTTATCGTTGCCCCCTGGCTCAGCGGCACGAGCAGTCCGCACATCTGTTCGAACATGTGGCTAAGAGGAAGGAGTGAAAGCAGGTGATCATCAGACGAGATATCCACGCGTTCGGTGACTCCGTCGATGTTCGCCTGAAGATTCTCCACTGTCAGTGGAACCCCTTTCGGTTCACCGGTCGTGCCGGAGGTGTAAACGAGCAGCGCTGGTTCTGCTTCTTGATATGGATTCCGAGATTCGTGTTGCTGTGCCTTTTCAAGCAACTCTCTTGTCTCAGCTGTTGGAATATCAAGTTCAGGCTTGAGCCGTGATTGAATGCTCAGCGCCACGTCTGCTTCTGCAGCTTGGCGCTGTACCTGTTCGGATGTAGCCAGCATGTCTGCCGGGACTACGGTACAACCGCGGTACAGCGCACCGAAGTACGCTATGACCCAATATGGACTGTTCGAATCCCAGAGGAGGATCCTGTCACCTGGACCGACATCGCGTTTCTCTAGGTATCCTGCGCATCCCCGTATGCGGCGGTACAGCTCGTCGTACGTCCACGAAAACGTCCGGTAATCGTTATTATACTGAAGAGCTACCTCCGTATTACCCTGAAAGCTCTCGATCAGCTGTTTCATTGCAGAATGACCACGGCAGCTGCATAGGTATCTTCGTGAGTGATACTTACCTGCGCATCATCGTCAGTGGCAATGTATGGTTTACCCTTCTCATCGTGTGCTATCTCCACCGCTTTCCAATCAAGCTTTTCACCTACCGCTTTGAAGTATGCTTCCTTCGCAGCGATAATACCCGCGAAGGACTCAGCCGTGTCAGGCGACTCAGACCGGGTGAGAAACTGGTCAGCTCTGTTATTGTCCAGGAGATCCTCTGCCCGCGGTATGTGCACCAGGTCGATACCGAGCATACAGCAGAGTACCGATATCGGTTTAAAATATGTTCCGGCGGTAAAGTTTTTAATGTGACAGGAGAGCGTCGGAAACGATGGCAGAACGGGACTGCGTACTGTACTTCGGCGGCGGCTGCACATCCGGTGTGTTCGGGGCCGGGGTCGTGACGTATCTGGAACGGACCCGCTTCTATCCACGTATCAAAGCCGTGTATGGCGGGTCAGCCGGTGCTATGAACGCGGCCTACTTCCTCGCCCGCCAATCTTGGATCGGATCAACGCTGTACTGGGAGGAGATACCGAAGGGCCTCGTACACCCTCGCAATCTACCCTACGGAATACTTCAAAGATTGTGGAACGGGTACGTCAGTGAAATTGCAGAGGAGCACGTGCGTGATGTGCTCGACGTGGAGTACCTCTTCGAGGAAGCCGTCCCGAACAAGCCGCTCGATGTTGAACATGTGAGGAATGCGAAGCCAGAGTTCTACGTACAGGTACTGAACGTTGACGACAACAGGATCGAATACAAGACGGAGAATCTGATGTCATTCCTACGAGCGACGGTCTCCTCGATTCCATACTGCTTTTCCGCCGAGAAGGTGAAGGGTACCCGGTACGCCGATCCAGTTGTTAAGGATCCTCTGCCCGTGAAGAAGTTACGCTCTACTTATCCGGACAAGCATATCATCATACAGGTGAATCATCCCAGAAAACGGCACTGGACCCATGGTGTCAAGGACACGGTGGAAGGTCTGGTAGCCCGATCGATCGAACCCGCACTGTATGAAGACTTCAAGGCCCGTGAAGAACGACGGAGGGAAGCGTTACGCAGAGCGGAGCAAGCTGACAACGTTACGCTCTTAACGATGCCCCCGGATTCGGCTGGTACGCAGTTCGAGACGGATAGTCAAGAACTGCGCGAGCGACATCGGTTAGGCACGGAAACAGCGGCGAATATTCTCTAGTACGAACAGCATACATCCAGACTCGAAATATTATAGATGGAAGAGATGCTATTGTACTGCCATTGACTGCCCCGGCCGGGATTTGAACCCGGGTATTCGCCTCGAGAGGGCGAGATGATTGGCCGGACTACATCACCGGGAC
>CAYWOP010000056.1:0-6036 GCA_964459935.1 uncultured Methanosarcinales archaeon
TCCCTTCCTCCGCTCGATGGAAGTGGCGAGCCGTGCCGGGCATCACACGTTGTCGTGGTGGATGGTCGTCTCGCCGTTCACGGTGGGTTTGCTACTGGTGTGGTTGGTCGAAGTAGATTGGGAGTACGTTGCGTTGGCGGTGGTGTGGTGCGTGACGATGTTCGCGGGTATCTTCAGGGTGCATCTCGAAGCCCGGTATCTCATCCCTGTCGTGGTCCCGCTCCTCCCGCTGGCCGGTGCAGGGTTGGTCACCGCGAGCCGTCGCTTCGCATGGCGGTACCGTGATGCCGTGCTGGTCGGTTTGGTACTCCTGCTCTCGTACCCGGCGTTCACGCAGTTCCAGTATTCTCCTGTGGTTGCGTGGAAGTCGTCGGCAGTCGATGCCGCGCAAGCCGCGGATCGTCTGAACGCGTCCCGGTTGTACGTGACGAGTGAGTATCCTGTATATGGGTATTACAGCGACGCGAACATAACGGTCGTAGACGGACCGCGTTTCGCCGAGATGTATCCGCAGATCCTCCGCGAAGACGGGTACCTCACCGTGTATAGGAATGCGACGCGACCACCGACGGTGTCGTGGGCAGGGGAAAAACCCAGGCTGAGCCGGGCGTATAGTAATGAGGATATCGTACTGCACCGTTACGAGTACACGTATTACTGACGTGCCGGTCCTTCAGTGTATTACGTGAACCCTTTTTGATCGTTATCGTATCCAGTCGAGCACGCGTCCGACGATGCTTCGCGCGGGCTCTGGTGGTACGTCTTCCGGTGCCGCGTCAGGCCGTGTCGTGTTCACACTCGTGTTCGTCCTGTTCCTCTTCGTGGTGTTCCTGTCAGCGACGTCGGAACCAGGACCTCCTCTCGCCTCGTTGTCGACGGTCCTATCGCGGCGCACTCGTTGCTGCACCTCGGGCTCTCCGTCTGTGTCTTGAGATTCGGTTTCTTCCGGCTCGGATTCGCCCTCGTCTGCACCCTCGAGTTCGCGGATGCGTTCGCGGAGTTCCCGGTTGCGCTCTTTCACGTCCTGCAGTTCTTCGCGCAGCGCTTCACACTGTGGCTCGGTAGAGGGCTCTTCGGTGCAGTCGTCCAGTTTTTCTTGCAGTGCCTCGAGTTCTCGCTCGAGTTCTCTACGTTCCCCCGGATCTTCTGTGCGTTCGAGTCGTTGGTTGACGGCTTGGATGCGTTCCTTGATACCCGTGCAGCTCGGTTCGTCGTCGCACTCTGCGAGGCGTTCCTGGAGTGTCTCCAGTCTGTCCCGCAGTTCTTCATCTGTATCGTCGCTCTCTTCGAGTCGCGCTTGGATCTCTCGTGCTTGTTCGCGCAGCTCCTTACAAGGAGGTTCTTCTCTCTCGTCTTCACAGTCTTCGCGTCGCTCTTGTAGTGCTTCGAGTTCGTCCTCGATTTCGTCTCGTTCCTCCTCGGTCGCGTTTTCGAGTTCGCGTTGTAGTGCTTCTATCCGGGAGTCGATGTTGTCGCAGGACAGCGGTTCTGATGGGCAGTCTTCGAGTTCCGTGCGTAGTTCGTTGATCTCTTCGCGGATGTCCGCTGCGTCTTCGCCGTCGAGCGCTTCGAGTCGTTGCTCGAGCGCTTCTATCTCTTCGCGGATCGCTGTGCAGCTGTCAATATCGTCTGGTTCATCCGGTACGCTCGGACGGCAGGCCTCCAGCTCCGTCCGCACTTCTGACAGGCGTGCTTCCACGTCGTTGTAGCGTTCACGCAGTTCGTCCGACGCGTTTTCCTCGAGTCGTTCTTCGAGCGTGGCGAGCTGTTCCGTCAGGTTCGCTTCGCGCTCACGTAGTTCGTCGCAGTGCGTCTCGGCGAGTGCCGGCATTGCAGCGAGGATCGCTGCGAAGATGATGATTCGTTTCATACACGCCAAAAGCGTGGTCGTGGTTTTTAAGGGTTGCGTGAGTGCGCGTGGAGAATACTATACTAACAACGTTGGAACGTACATATTCGTGGAAAACGAGCAGTTGAATATACAGTTTTGTTCACCAGGCGGCATCAAATCTTATAAACGAGCACGTTCGTGCACGGGATATGCAGCTCGTGGAGGACGTGCGGCGGTACACGCATATCTTCGGGGATGAGTACGTCGTGTATACAGAGCATCAGATCCGGGAAGCGTTGCGTAGGCGTTTCGAAGGTGCGGCGCAGGGCAAGCGTGTCTTCGGTATCGGCGCGATACGAACGGGAACGCTCAGCTTGACCAAGGCCTTGTCCATCCTGGGCATCCCGGCGATACACCGCCCGTACTCCAATCACGAGCCGGAGGAAGGCTGGATTGACTGGATCAAAAACGCGCCGTGGCAGGGCTTCACCGACCACCCGTTCAGCGACCACTTATTCTTCGAAGAACTGGACGAGGAGTTCCCGGACGCCCGGTTCATCCTCACCACCCGTGAAGATGCGTCGTGGAAGGAGAGCGTGTACGAGCATGAACAGCGTACGAAGAAACAGCCGAGCTGGGAAGAAGTGGAGGAGTGGAACGAGCGACGTAAAGAGCATGAGAGGAAGGCGAAGGAGCACTTCGGGGACGATCTGCTCGTCCTTCCCTTGGAGGCGGAGGAGAAGTGGGAACGCCTCTGCGGGTTCTTGGAGAAAGAGGTGCCGGACCGGGACTATCCGCATCTGAACAGGCGGGAGAACCTCGTGAGGACCGCGTATAACTATTACTTCACGTGATGCCCTGTACTACTGTGATAAAGCTACCAGTGCTAGATGAGCGACGATACCACGAGGAATACCGACGACACCAGCATCTGTGATGTTTCGACGTTTCCACACGCGGCCCGTTTCATGCTTGTCCGAACTCGTGTTCCTCCGCTTCCCGTATCCATCGTTCTACGATGGTGCGCTCTATCGCGTTCCCTTGGATGTTCACGTTCAACGAATCCTCTTTCTCCTTGATCGTCTTCAATAAGCGGTCAGGATCGGCTTTGCTCAACTCCAGTATGCTTGCCACGCCGCTTCGCTCCAGGAGTTCCGCGTACTGTGGACCGATACCGTTGATGGACATGAGCTCTGCCATGCGTTGCCATTTGTACACGGTTGCTGGAGGAACGTCTATCCGTGCAGCGACGACGGACGGGTTCGCTTCCCAGAGTTCTTCGGAATCGTGGATCCCCATATCGTTCAGTCGTTCTTTATACACGGGTCCGATCCCTTGGATGTCGTCTACGTCATGGATGTCGCCGAACGGACTGTCGCGTTCGGTTCTTTCCGGTTCCTTCTGTGTGAAGAGGAACAGGAGAGCGAGTAGTGCGAGGAGGACGAGGAGATACCAGTTCGTCCACCATGATCCACCTGCAGATGGCTCCGGTGTCCCATCTCCAGGGGTCATCGGTGTCTGCAGTGTCCACTCGGAGTCGTTGGCGACTGCGTTGCCTGCCATATCCGTTGCTCCCGAGACCGTGACGGTGAACTCGTTCCCGGGTCGCTGTAGCTGTTCAGAGCCGGCATCTGGTCTGAACGAGGCGACCAGTCCCGTATAGGTCACGGTACCGGTGATCTCCCGGTCCGGATTCCCTGCTTCGGTGACTGTTATGGTATCTGTATTGATTGTTGACGCGCGCATCTGCTCGCTGAACACGATACGTATGTAATCATGCGCTCCGGTCGTGCCCGCGATTGATAGTATGTCGACCGAGTGTACCGTGGGTCGTGTGTTGTCAGCGGTGCGTGGTGTTGACAGGGTCCATGTGGAGTCGTCCTGTAGCGTGTTGCCTGCGATGTCTCTCACTTGGTCAGAAACGGTGACGGTGAATTCGTTCCCCCGTCGTCTGAGGTCGGCGAACCGCGCGTCTGGTCTGAATGTCGCCGTTGTACCCGTGTATGTCACGGTACCGGTGATTACTGTATCCGCGGCGCCGGTCTCCTCCACCGTTATGGTATCACTGTTGATCGTCGACGCATCCATCTTTGTATCGAAGACGATGCGTATGTAGTCAGTGGTGTCATCCGCATCGGTGATGGACACGATCCCGACGGAGGTAACGCTCGGTCCGGTTTCGTCCGATGGAACGGCGTGTGCGTTGAGGGACAGTGTGAGTAGAGCGAGGGAGAGGACTATCCCTATCTTCGCTGTTCTCGCTCCCCCGCTCCACTCCTCACACTCCATTCTTTTCCTTGTTCATCTCGGCGTTCTCGACGAAGTACTGTCCGTTCACCGTTTTCTCACAGTGCGGACAGACAAGCGTGAGACCTGCAAGTTGTGGTTGTAACACCTTCTCACCGCAGTGCCGACACGTTATCGTGTTCATCCTGTTCGTCAACCTATCGTCGCCTGCAATCATACAAAACCCCCACTCATTCGATACCTTTACTACTTCATACAGTCTCTTAAAGCTATTCTAGAGATTATCAAACACAGCAGAGCGATGGGTTGATAATCTAAAGAACCGCACGCTTAGGATTCCCGAATACCGTTATCGTTCGTCCGTGTCTGGGTCTATGAAGAGATCGCTGATACTGAAATCTTGTTTATCTATGATCTCGTGCAACAGTCCGGACGGGTTGCGTTTGATCTGGTTCTCCACTGAGAACGAGTAGACGGAGTTGATCTGTACCGCATCGGCCAGTCTGGTCTGTATTGCTTCGACATACTGTTGTTTTTGGTCACTGTTGCGGAAGCCCATCACGAGCACGTGCGATGCTTGCTCCTGGGACACCCGGTACGCGTCGATGACGTACGGGGTCTCTTTCATCTTCGCCGCTATCTCTTCCTCGGAAACTTCTTTCCAGAGTTTCGGCTTGACCTTGATGATCAGTACCGCCATGACCCCGATCCCGATCTTCTGGTAATCGATGACCGGGACGTATCCTTTGATGATACCCCGGCTCTGGAGTTTTTCCCGTATCTGAAACACGGCTTGTGGAGAGATGTCGATCTCTTTCGCGATAGTACTGTCTGGTAACTTCTCATACGATATCATCTTCTTGAGAACTTTCTTATCGTTCGCATTCAGCTCCGGAACGTCGTCATCCGGTCCTTTCATACAGCATTTACACCTTACGTACTAATCTTATACGTTCTACGTTTATTAAGCCCATGTTTTTGCTGGCTGAAACCAGACCAGCTGCGATGGTAACCTGTTTGCATCGCAGCTGGTGGTGCATCACTCTTCTTCAGCCTCGCTCATCCGGAACCATTTCACGAACGGTCCCGACTCTCCCTTGGCATACGGTTTTGCCCTCCGTTCTGCACGTATCATCCTCTCACCCCCAGACATGTAATGACGGTTAGGTGCTCTTAAATCTGTGCTAGAGATTTTCAAGCAGATGAAAAGGAGAGGTTGAGGATTTAAACGACTTGAGAGTTTCAAGCGTATTTCGCGAATAGCTTGAAAAATTAAAGGAATATATGCATGCACCGGATTAGCGAGAGGAAATATCCCGTACAGTTCACGACCGGCACCCTGCGGGCCTCTCGCCAGAGTTCACACGCCCAGATATCCCCCCTTTGCGCAAGATTGAGACAGCCTCCCTCCACCCGGATTCGAACCGGGAACACCTCGGTCTACAGCCGAGTGCTCTCCCGTTGAGCTATGGAGGGATATATGGAAGAAGTTGCTGGACGCTTTTTAAGCTTTACTCACCGAGGCTCGTCCGGGAAGAGTCCGGTTAATCTCTTGTTAACCGCTCGAGGAACGAATTCGTGTACCGAGATACTACCGGCCTTTCTATGTGCAGAGCAGTTCTCCACGCATCTGATTGGTATGTATCTGAGGATCCTGGGTTGCTCGGGAAGTAGTCATTGACACCGTCAACTATAGGTCGTAACTGTCGTTCTACGAGTTCACGGCTGTTGCGTACGGCATCTCCGATCCGCTGCTGACCTTCATCCAACGCATCCATCAGATAGTCTAAAGTTTCAAGTTTCATATGTCATTATACGGATACAGGTTTAAGTACCTTTCTACCGATCAATCTGTAGGATTAGATGCGCTCTCGTGGAGGAGCGATCTCATAAAAAAGAAAAAAGAAGAAATGGGTGGTTTAGTTACCCGGTCCGCCCGCCGGCGAGGTAGCGCAGGT
>CAYWOP010000057.1:0-6031 GCA_964459935.1 uncultured Methanosarcinales archaeon
TGGACGACCTCGTCAGTGCGGGAAAAGTCCGGTACATCGGTGCGTCCACGATGGCCGCCTGGAAACTCCTGAAAGGCTGTTACGAAGCCGATCTGGCAAATCGCGAACGGTTCAGAGTGAACGAGACAGACGTGATGCTCTTCGACGAACGCGACCATCCCTCGTTACATCTGAAAGAAGACGGGAGCTTCGGAAGCGACTACTCGTACTTGAGCGACGAGCCGAACGAGGACTACGTCACCCGTGACGGCGACCCGGTACGGGGTAAGAACTGGGCCAGCGCACTGGAGGAACTCGTCCATGGGTGATATCTGCATCTACAGTACCTACGATCCGATAGGGGAAGCACTGGAACAGACGCTATCGCTCTTCTACCAGAACGTACAACGCAGTACACATCCAGGGGGTGATACATGCGATACAGTCGTCACGTACTGCCACGACGAGGAGAGCATCGACGATGCACTCCGCCTCGCAGAGTCACAAACTGTCCGTGCGGTTGCTCACGGAGCGTACGGCGGTGAACCGATCACCGAGATACTCGAGCAACGGGGCGTGCCCTCCTATGAAGTAAGCGAACTGACACGCTTGGTTAACGATCTTCGGTGAAGAGTTCCTCAACGTCCGGACCAGCATACGGCAGTGAGAACACGTTCGTGCTCTGCATGTGCACCAACCGGATTATCTCTCCTATGTGATACAACAGCGGGCCTTCCCCGTTGTCCTCGTGCAGTGCATCGTACAGCTCCCCGAAGATCAACTCGTCCTTCCGCACACCGATCTCGTGCGCCAGGTCGAGGTCCAGTTGATACAGACAGGTATAGAAGTCATCGTACATGTCGTTCGCCTCCTCCAGTAACGACACGGTCCGTGCAGATATCTGCTCATACTCCTGCGCTTGCTCCTGCATGTAGTAGTACGCGTGGTGGATGAGCGAGAGCCGGCTCACGATCTTATACAGCATGATCATGGCGTGGTCGTCCCTGGTGAACCGTTGACGTAACGTCCGCCTGCAGTAGTTCGTGTACTCGTCCACCTTGTCCTTCACGCTCTGCGCCTCCTCCGCATCGAAGGACGCGGCCCGCATGTCATCCGTGATGCGGACGCCCTCTTGCTTGATGATAAGGAACAAGCGTCGGAGTATCGTGGAGAAACGGTCCGGGCTCGGTGCTGCTATCTCCTCCAATGTGACGCTCTCTTCGCTCTGCTGGACGACGTCGAAGCCGAGCATCGTCCGCTCGCAGAGGTCCTCGATGATCTCCAACTGCTCCTCTCCGTCGATGTTGAGCGTGATGATGATATATCCTTTCCGATAGTGCTGGTTCAGGATGTTCCGCAGGGTGCGCTCGTTGTAGCCGTGGGCATCGATGCTGCACGACTTCCGTGACTCCTGTTCGGGAGCTCGGAGGAACAGGTCTTGGCCCTCCTTCTCCACCTGGATCGTGGCATCTTCCAGCCCGTGCTTCCGCACCCACCACCGGGGCACTGTGATCGTGTACGAATCCTTTCCTTGCTGTATCAGTTTCCGCTCCATATACAAGAAAGAGAAAAAATATGTTAAATAGTTTTCTCCACGGTTCCTCTCTACGTTGTCTCATATATGTGGAGACCGTGGGTGATCGGACCGTCGGGTGCAAAGCCGCAGTCACGAAGGAGCTCACTGTCTTCCCGCCGTAACTCATCCGCGGCCAGGACGCCGCCGTCTCGCAGTACGTTACGAGCTTCCCGTAGGAAATACTCTCTCACACCGTTCGTGTTCGTAGACCCGTGGGTTACGGTTCGGCTTCTGTCCATCGAAGGAGCCGTGAACAGGGAGGAATACAGGACAACCTCTTGATCCTGGACCAGGTCTTGCAATGGCGTTCGCAGCAGGTCCCGTTGTTTGTGCCGGTAGGGTTCCTGATTGGACACGGGTCCTTTTTGGTCGATACCCGTGACCGTCGCCCCCATGTACGCGAGGATACGCGCATCCGAGGGCTCCTTCACGGTGCCGTCTGCCCGGCCACCGCAACCAGCGTCGGTAATCCGTATCTCTTCAAACGTATCGAACCGCTCATAGAGGTCCGCGTACAGCTGGGTCTTCACGCCGAAAGACGGAAACCTCTCATGGTTGCGCTGCGCCGCCTCGCAGGCACGCAACACGGTTTCGACCGTCTCGTTATCGCGGCCCTCGTCTCGCAGCTGGTGTTTAACCCAGGCCAAGGTTTGTACTTCTTGGGCGGCTCTACTAATACGGGTCAGCTTATCCCGGGTCTCCGGATCCTCCTCTTCGTCAAGTCGAGTCCAGAGACTGCGGATTCTCTGCACGAGATGGTCAGTCTCGCCGGTCACGGGAAGCCCTCCGTCAACGCTTCGTTGATGCGATCGAAGCTCTCCACCACGAAATGCTGGGGGTGTACGTCATCCGAGCTCTTCGGCGTGGAGGCCGCCCGTTCCCACGAGTACGGCACGTGCTTCGTTTCACGCGCGTGGTCAAGTTCCTTCTTGGAGCTGATCAGCCCGGCGCCGAGCGCACGTTTCTCGCCCGCTTCTTTGACAAAGCCGAACTCGATGCTATGCCACCACGCCCGGGCGATGCGTTTCCGCTGCGCCCCTTGTGCTTCGAGGAACGCATGGGCGAAGCGGTCCGCGAGGTCGTTGAACTCTTCATGCACGAGGAAGGCGAGATGGCCGAAGACATCATGGAATAAATCTGGCAGGGGCGTGAAGTCGATGTTCTCCCCGTCTCGAAGGAAATCTGAAACGGGCCACTCGCGCTTGGCCAAGTGCTTGAACCACTTCACATCTGAGAGATAGCGTTCCTCAGCGACGACGAGCGTCCAGTCCTCGATCTGCTTATCCAGTTCACGCAGAGACGGCGGATGATCCTGGGGCAGGTCCAGGACCTCCATCCCTTGTTCGAAGAGCGTACTGGCCTCGCCGTCGAGGTTGGGTTGCTGCCGTTGCCACAGTCGCTGCCAAGTATCGCGGTCAGCGCTGTCGAAGTCGTCCGTGGTAAAAGCCATCACCTGTCATGGTACATCACCAGATTTGGAAATGATACAAGGTCTTTATAATTATATGGTCGTTATTGTTGGATAAAAAACAAAATATTTAAATTATATTGGTGTATTATCAATCGGTATGAAAGATATACAGGCCAAGCTCGTCGAGCTACTGCAAAAGGGTTACTGCGTGCCGAAGATCTCGCGCATCGCGAAGGAGACGAACGAGCCGAGCAGCACCATCCACTACAACATCGACAAGCTCGAGGAAGACGGTGTCATCAAGACGTACAAAGCCGTGTTCGATTACGAGAAGATCGACAAGGGCTTCTGCACGTTCGTGCTCGTCACGCTGAAGGATAACGAGTACGGCGATCCTGAAACTGTCGGTAGGCGCCTTGCCAAGTTCGATGAGATAGAAAGTGTGGATATCTGCACCGGCGACTGGGAACTCGTCCTCAAGGTCAGGGTGAAGGATAAGAACGAATACTACGAGTTCGTGAAAGACGTGCTCGAGCAAGAAGGCGTGAAACGGACCAAGTCACTGGTGAGCTTCAAGCAGTTGAAGACGGAGTTCGTGGAGTCTTCATAATCTACAGTCTACCATAACACACTTTCGGGCGTGTGGGCCCAGGTTATCTCTTATGTTGTTACAGAACAACAGTTACTTATATAAAGGAAGTCGGTTTACTAGAATTATCTATGAAAGAGTTTTATCACACATACGAGGAATATGCGCGTCAGGGCCTTAAACCCTTCAAGCAGCACATAGATGACTACCTATCTGGTGAGCGGACAGTTCCGGTGGCCAAGACCAATGATATCCCTCCGGGTCAACAGATTTCTTTCACATTTTCAAACAGACTGATGAAGGAGATGCGTGAAGGCAATAAACTCGATAAACCGTACGAAGTGGCGATCAAGTATGGTTTTCGGAACTATAGCCAAGGAGGGAAAAACGGGATATTCCGACTGCGGGATTCCGATGCCGGTTTGTGGGAGGCGTATCATCAGTACCTGGAGAAGGATTTGGATGAAATCGTAGAGGATCTGACTTCGGACGCGGTGGCAGACGGTCTAGACCCGGTCAAGATAGTATGGCATAACGACGAGGATAGGAGGGTGGTAGGAACGTTTTCCGGTAGTAACAAACGAGCTTATTTCATGGATACTGCTACCTACTGAAAATTTGCCGAATTAATTCCCGATTAGACGTTTAATGTATCGAAAATTTCAATATGGATTCCTGAAATAAACTGGGCTTCGCGTATGGCACTGCTCCGCTGCCAGACATCCCGAACTTCGGGGACTAAGTCGGTAGTAAACAAGACTATTCGGCTTGGATTTTCCACACCCATGGAAGAAAAGAGCTCCCTTCGCTCATCATGACTCATGCCTCTAATCTGATCTTCTCTATGGTCCGGGCAGTGGAAAACTGAAACCTTCTCATCATCATTTCCCACAAGTTCTGCCTTTCTTTTTGTTTTCTTGTATTCTTCTTTCGACATTGCTCTGCCGTACTTGTGAGGGCTTGGATAGTACGACTCTTCCGAAAATTCTTCTCGCTTCTCTACTAATCCGGAGAGGAAGCTTGCTAATTTCAGTATTTTGTCCAGATGTTTCTCTATACTGTCGAGATAGTGTTTAGCGGTGTAATTTATCTCATCAGAGTGAGTACCACCGCTCTTTTCATACTGGCGCAAAAGTTTTTCACATTGGTGCTTGCCGACCTGTGCCCGATGTTCCGCGTCCTCCAGTCTCTCTTCCAACTCCTCAATTAGGTTGTACTTCCCATCATATCTGGCGTTAAAGTCTTGCTCTAACTCCTGAAGTTTTCCTCGATATTTATGCTCGTCATACACGGTTTGTTCAATCTGCTGCTCTAACTGCTGAAAATACCCTTTAAGATTCTGGATGTTTTTTCGATCAACCGCATCATAGTTAAGTTTGTAGTGACGGAAGAGAAATCCTATTTCATCAAAGGCATGATTCTTGATTTGTTCGGCTTCCTCTTTGATATCCTCTGCCTCTTCCTTTATCTTATTCAAGCACTTCTGGAGACCTAGAAGTTCATTAGTCGTTTCGGTGCCAGTGTTACGCATACCAGTGTTAGGCCACTTCCAGTTTAAATTGTTTGCCGGATATCTTTGTTCCCCGCACAGAAAGACTCAAACTAGTGCTACACTTAACAACTTCAAAGTTGTATGGTTTGTTACAGTCTCAATTCGCCCGCATCCGCTCGTACCGCGCGATCTCGGTCAGCGTGGACTCGATATCTACGCCGTCCTGGTGCAGGCGGTCGGTGAGGTCCCGACGTGCGTACGACTGAGATGGGACGTAGGTCTCTTCCGCGGGTGTCAGTATGAAGTCCGGCGCGGCCGGGTCACGCTGCTTCCCCGGTCTTGTGCGTGTCTTCACCTCATGCAGGTCCAGGGTGATGCGTTCGTCCTGCAGGTCGACGCTCAGTTCCGGTGTGAGGACGTGGTTGCGACCACGGCGTACCTCGTTTTGATACTCCCGGAACTCTTCCGTGGAGACGATATCCGTGACCTCCGGGGTGTAGATCCCGACGTACCGCACGCCGCTCCCGCTGCATCCCTGACCGGCTACCAGTACATCCACGTCACCGCTCGGGTCGCGCCGCGCCGGGACCATGTCCTGCACGTTCGTATCGGGCGTGACAATCTGTTCCATCGTGTACTCCTCGTCGTTGCTGGCGTAGGTGACCAGTTGCACGACGTGCCCGTGGCAGCACGTTCCGGTCCCGAGCAGCAGTTCGTGTCCCCATGCACCGACCACGTTGATGCCGGTCTTCGTGGAGTTGTGCCCCGGAACGGTGAAGACTGCTTCTCCGTCCTTGTAGAGTGTGCTCCCGTCGATGTCGAGCTGCGTCGTGGTCTCGCTCGGTCCTGAGTCGAGTCGCAGCAGCTTGTCCACGACGGTCCGGTACTGCTCACCGCTTTCCGGCTTCCGACCACGCTCGTCGAGGAGCGATGCATCGAACGCGTGGGGATCGCCGTCGGTCATCCCGGCGATGCCCATGCTTC
>CAYWOP010000058.1:0-5918 GCA_964459935.1 uncultured Methanosarcinales archaeon
CATGGAAAACGACTTCATCTGGACGGAAAAGTACCGGCCTCAAGCGTTCGACGACATCCTGGGCCAGGACGATATCGTCGATCGCATCGAGGCGTTGGTAGAGAAGGAGAACCTCCCCCACCTGTTATTCGCAGGTCCGGCCGGCACGGGGAAGACGTCGCTCGCTCTGGTCATAGCTCGGCAGATGTTCGGTGATTCCTGGGAGGACAACTTCCTGGAGTTGAACGCGTCGGACGAGCGCGGTATCGATATCATCCGGAACAAGGTGAAGGACTTCGCCCGGACAAAATCAATTGGAGACGTACCATTCAAGATCATTTACTTGGACGAGTGTGACGCGTTGACGAAGAGCGCCCAGCAGGCGTTGCGGCGCACGATGGAGAACTATACGCGCACGTGCCGGTTCGTCCTGAGTTGTAACTATAGTTCGAAGATCATCGATCCCATTCAGAGCCGGTGCGCCGTGTTCCGCTTCAAGCCGTTGGATGATGCACACTTGCACGAACTTATAGAACGCATCGCGGACGGGGAAGGCTTCTCCATCTCGGAGGATGCTCAGGACGCCGTTGTGGAGGTGAGCGACGGCGATGCGAGGCGGATACTGAATATCCTGCAGTCGTCCTCGGCTATCACGGATGATATCGATGAGGATGTCATCTACGACGTGGCGAGCGCTGCGCGGCCCGAAGAGATTGAGGAAGTGTTACAGCTCTGTGTGGAGAACGAGTTCGAGGACGCGAAGGAGCAGTTGATGGATGCGATGCTGGACCACGCGCTCTCCGGTCTGGACGTGATCAAGCAGATCAGTAGCGCGGTGTGGGAGCTGGACCTGCCCGACCGTGTCCGGTTGGAGATGTTGAAGGAGACCGGTGAGGCAGAGTTCCGCCTGGTCGAGGGCGCGGATGAGTATATCCAGCTCGAGGCGTTGCTAGCGAAGTTCGTGTTGATAGCGGACCGGTCCGACTGATGTTCTGGGTCGGAAGAGTTCTGGGTTGTTATGGTACTGCAGGTCGTGCTGTGACCTGATCTCCATCTGGTTTACACCGCCGCGCTCGTTTCGCATGTAGTAGGGGTTGTGACCGACTTCGTGACCGAACCGTTGCTTGTTGTAGACGCCGCTGTACAGGTTCCACGGTGTCTGTCGGTAGTGTGCGACGTGGCCGTCGTAGTACCGGCCGAAGCCCGGTTCTGAAATGGTGTATGGAGCTGCGGCGATGGCCGGTATGATGATGAGGCCGATGAGTATGTGTAACCTCATATCACGTCGGCGTTGCGGTAGCCGTAGCCCTTGTCGAAGCGGCCGTATCGCGTGTCCCAGTAGCCGCCGACTCGCGCTGGTGCGTGGTAGCGTGGTCGGAGATGCTGGGATTCGTAGTTGTAGCCCTGTGGGTAGTACCGCTCGCTGAAGTCGTGGCGCATGCGGTAGTCTTGTCGTGGCTGCGCGTTGACGCCGCCGCGTAGTCCTGTATAGTACGCGTCGAAGTTGCCGCCGTAGAACCCGCCGGTCTTGACGTGTCCGTCGTGTCGGGGATGCGTGGGTAGGACAGGTCCGTATGGTTGTCGTAGTGCTGCGGCCATGCTGGCGGAGAGTACGACCGCGACGAGCAGTACGTGCTGTAGTTTCATCACATATCACCTCTGCGTTACCATCAGTGAGTAACTACTCTTTATAAAACTTGTGGTTTTTCTGTGATGTATCAGTAACAACATAATTCATTGTTGTCTCGGGCGCTCGTCGCGACCGTCGTCGGGCGGATCATCATCTGGACCACCCGAACCGTCCTCACCGCCGTCGCTTGAACTCGGCGCTGTGCGGCCCGTAGTCTCTTGTACGACGATGGGAACGTCGATCGCCTCCTTGTACCGATAATACATATGTACATTCACGAGGTCTTGGATCACCCGCTGGTCGGTCGCGCCCGTCCTGGTGAACGTGCACGCGATGCTCGACGGCTCGCCCGGTCTGAAGTTCACTATCCCATACTGGGAATCCTCAGGTACAGAAACCTCAGGGAACCCGTCGCGTTCCCCGCGGAGCCGTTCGCACCGCATGCGATAGGCGTCGCTGCTCGCCGGCTCCACGACTACAAATGCTTTCCCGCGGTGCTGACCGCGCTTCTTCCCGCACGCCGTCGAGACCTTCTCCGCAGCTCTACTGTAGAAGTACCCGTTGCCGAGGTTGCGCATCGAGAACCGCACGCGGATACGATTCCGCCCGATCGGGTCCTGGTTCGCCTTCACCACCTGCAACGGACCGCCGCTGTTCCGCGGCCTGAGATCCGCCCGGACATCACAGAGACTCGCGTCCTCCGCCTGGTCGTAGCTGTTCCGCTTCAGACAGATCTTCACGTTCGCATGCGTCGCGTAATCGTAGCACGCTTCCGCCTGGAGGCGATACGTCGCGCTCCCGACCACGCCGTACCGATAGCTCATATTGTCAAAAGTAACAGAGGTGAGCTCGCCCGGTAAGACAGTACCGTCGAAGTTCTTCCGAGCGCCGCGGAGTCGTGAGTCTACCCGTTTGAACAGGTCGTCGCGTTCCAGGTTGAACTGCGACGGGTTGTTCATATTCAACCCGGTCAGTCGAGCCCCGACGAACGGGTTTTCCGTGCCGTTACCGACGTCGGCTTCGCCCACGTTCTCGAGCACAAGACTTACACTGAACTCTGACTGTCCCTTGTCCAGGACGGTCTCCGGCGGCGAGCCCTCGACGAGGCCGAGGGTGAGGGCTTCCGTGCCGCCGATGAACGCTTCGGTACGGTCAGGCTGCTCCCCGCCGCCGCACGCTACGAGAAATCCGAGTATGCATATGAGCAGTACTCGACGCATTTAGGAGTTGTCGCCGCTCGCGCTGGTCTCTTGACCGGGCTCGTTGCTCACGTCTTGAACGAGAATCGGGGACTCGATGAACTGTCCGTAACGGTAGCGGAGCTCGATCTCGAGGAGCGGTTCGAAGATGCGTCCCTGACTGTCGCCGGTGCGTGTGAGCGTGCAGCTGATTGTCGTCGGTGCTCCCTGGAAGAGCTGCACTTGGCCTTGGTTGCCGTTGGCGAGCCGGCCGCAGTCGATTGAGTACCGTGAATCGCTGAGCGGTTTGATCCTGACGTGCACCCAGTTCTTCTCCTTGTTGGTCACGCTCGCATCACACGTCGCGCCCGGTTCTCGTTTGTAGATCGTGCCGGAACCCACATGTTCCACGACGAAGTTCATCTGTATCTTGTCCTCCGCCATCGGGTTCTGTGTCAGGCTGGTCACGTGCACCGGCCCGCCGCTGTTCCGCGGTTCTTTCTCGCCCTTCAAGCTGCAGACTGAATCGTCATTGATATGCTCGAGCACGTTGTCCTTGACGCAGAGCTTTGTGGTGGAGATGGTCTGGTAGTCGTAGCACACCTTTGCGCGGAGCGTGAACTCTGTATTTCCTCTGATATTATCGTTATAGGAAAGGCCGTCGAACGTCACAGTTGTCAGCTCACCAGGCAGTACCGTGCCGTCGAAGTTCTTCCGTGCGCCGCGAAGCGTGTCGTTCAGTCTGAATGTTGTATCGTTGATACCCCACTGTTCCGGACTCACCCCTTGCAGGGTGACCTGCACGAACGGGTTGTCCGTCCCGGGACCGATATCGGACTCGCCCTTGTTCTCCAGAACGACGCTGTACGAGAACGGTTCTTGTCCGTTGTCCATCACCGTCTCCGGCGGTACGCCCTCCAAGAGGTATGTATCGAGACCGGTGGTGCCGCCGATGAAGGCTTGGGTCGCATCCGGCTGATTCTCTTGTTGCTGTTGTTGACATCCTGCAAGGACGAGTGAGAGGAGAAGGACGCATGTGATGACCTGTCTACGCATACTCTATGGCCTCTCGCTATCCTTTAATAAATGTTTCGTCTTAGAGGTCCCGCCTGACCGTCATCGTTCGCTTGATCGTGTCCTCGTAGCCGTACCAGAGCTCGACGACGAGCGGTGTCTGATACGCTGATTTGAGTCCTTGGAACGGCACGGGGTACCGACACGTGATCTCGCCCTTCCCGGTTCGCCGGTCGAGGCGGATGACGCGTTCTGGGACGCAGTCGAGCGGTGTCGGGTCGCCGCTGACGCGGACCATGCCGAGCATCACCTTATTCTTATCCTGGAGCGAGACGCGCGCAGGATTGTACGGATTACACTTCTCCACCTTTCCAGGATGCCACACCTCACCACCCCCTATATTCTTGATATCGATGTGAAACACGGCATGGCGTCGCGTGTTCTCTTGCTCGATGCGCGTCACGGCGACGGGCGCTCCCTGGCCTTGCCCTCCGCCGTACCGCGTGGCGCTGCACGACTTTTCGCTCTTGCTCCTTGGATTAGGATCGATACAGACGACGGGGGCCGCGTGTGTACTGTAGAGGTAGCAGTTCGTGATGAGGAAGTTCTGCCGTGCCTTGTCCAGTCCCGGTGGGAAGTTGGTCACCTCGCCCTGCCAGTCCACGATGCGCACGTCACCACCGGGGTACGCAGGAGTGTCGCCGCGGAGCACGTACTCTTCGCCATTACGTTCAAAATTTACCGGTGCGAACGCCGCGAGCATCAGCTTCCCGCGCTTGTAATACTCGATATCGATGTTAGCGAAGTCGAACTCAAAATTCCAGTCTCCTTTGTGGATATTCGCCTTGAACTCGCTCCCGTACCGCTGCGGGTCAAGGCCCATCTCTTGTGCCAGGAAATCGAGCGTCTGGTCCAGCTGGACCGACCATCCGGAATCCTCTTGATAGGAGATCCGGTCTTGACCGCAGCCGACGGAGAAACCGAAGAGACCGCTCGCGATGTTGGAGAGACGGAACCCGCACGCCCTGGCGTTCTTATTGGGATTGATGGTCGGGAACTTGATCATGTGTGGATCGTATCCCGATAAATATACACCACCACGGGCAGCGCTGCTGCCCTTGTTCCACACTTCCAGGCTCACGTCGAACGTGTTATCTCCGTTGTCATAGTAATACAGTTCGCCCGGCGGGCTGCTCCGGTCGGGGAGGCGCATGTCGACGCCCTCGCTGCCCTTGAAGTATTTGTCAGGTTCACCGTTCTGAGAAGTACCGGTGCAGGCGAGGAGGCCGAGGAGAAGGACCAGTACATATTTTTTCATCACATACCGCACCCCGGCAGAGGTATTTAAAGGTTACTAAATGCGGCGTATCTTCACGTTCGTCCGGACAGTCTCGCTGTAGCCGTACCAGAGCTCCACCATTAGCGGCGTTTCGTACCCGGAGCTGCTCACCGTGGCGTCGTCCACGTTCATCACGCACGTCACCTGTCCCTTTCCGTTGTATAACTCCATCGTGTGTTCGTCAGGGGTGCATTCGAGCATCTTGTCCCCTACATATACCATGCCGAGAACGACCGTGTTGACATCTCGTTCCGTCGCCGGTTCTGGATGGTAGGGACTGCACTTGTTGATCCGCAACGGGTTATACACGGTGCCATCACCGATGTGCTCCACAGTAATGTCAAACGCGACCTTCTCGCCGGACTGTTGCTGTGACACGTCGGTGATAGCGAGCGGAGCGCCTTGTCCACCACGTGACGTGTACGGCGTGGGGGTGCATACTTCCTCCTGTTCCCCGTATGGGTCCGGGTCGATGCATACCTGCGTCGAGGCGTGGGTCGTGTAGAGGTAGCAGTTCGTCGCCTGTATCGGCTGTGTCGTGCTCTCAGCGTCTTCCGGCAGGGTGGCTTCGGCAGTGAAGCTGATGTATTCCTCATTGATACCGGGGTTGGCCGGCGTGTCGCCTTTCAGCGTGTATTCGCGTCCCTCGTTGAGCTCGAAGCTCCACGGGGCCCAGAGGGAGAGGAAGTAGGGCCCGCGGGCTGCGCGGTCCGCGTTGAAGGTTGGATTGTCGAAGCCGATGCTGAACTGTCCCCCACCGGTGCTGTCGAACCTGATG
>CAYWOP010000059.1:0-5907 GCA_964459935.1 uncultured Methanosarcinales archaeon
CAACGTCTTTAGAAACGCGGGCGTCGAGGTCGTGCCAGGGATTGTGGACTGTCATACGGCTTTGTACCGGTCACGTGTTTATAATAGTTACTGCTTCTCCCACTCGTTCCCGTTGATGACATATAGCGGAAGGTCGTGCTCCTCGGCTATCTCTTTGACCTGGAGCTTATTCTTGGTTTCTGCATCGTGACTGTAGAAAAGCCCCTCTACGGTCCAGTTGCGGAGGATGAGTTCGTTGTACGTGTATTCGTTTTCAAGCCTTGACGAACCTGACTTTTCGCGATCTTGCGCTACCGCTGCACGTATCGGTATGGGGCGGCGTACCACGCTGTAGCGATAGGTATCATCGTCGGAACTGAACGATCCTGCGTCTTTGTGGTAGGCCTGAACTACGTATCCCCTATAAAGTACGACACCGATACACCCATCGCCGAACTGTTCAGTCTTCACCAGTTCTCCTTTATACTCGGGATGTATGGTGCTGGCGGAGAGCGGGAACTCTCCTTCTTGCGCGAGGCAGGTCCGGATGTTCCCGATAGGTTTGTCCCGTTCTTCATCGCTCGCTGTTCCTCCTGCGTAGGCATCGGTGACGTGGCAGGTGAGGAAGCCCATCTCGCGGAGTCCCTGGACAGAGAAGAAGCGTTGATTCGTCTCGGACCACTTCTCAACTTTGTCCGGCTGTACCACTGTCACCTTGTCGGTGTACACGTGGCCGAGCATTAGGCCGAACACAGTCACCGCTTTAACGTAGTAGAGACGTTCGTGGCCATCGCCGTTCACAGTCAGTAGTTCTACCGTCTGACCGCGTTTATACTCGACCTTGTCTATGGTGTGCTGTTTAGCATATGCAGCTGCCTCCTCCAAATCGTTGAAAACGTCGTTGACTTTGATCAGAAAGTGCAGGACCCTGTGTAGCAACACAATGCTGCTCGGATCCCAGCCTGCTTCTTTACGCTTCTTCACCTCTTCGCCGTTGTGATACTGCTGCCACCGTTCCTGAAGCGTTGTACGTTCCTCCTCACCGACGATCTCAGACATGTGCTCGAACAGGTAGAACACGTGATGGATATCGTCGATTTCGTGAAGTAAGGTATCGAACCAGCTGAGATGGCCCACGAAGGTCGCTTGTCGTTCAGTGTCTATCCGTTGTGTCTGTCTGCGCAACTGTTCCACGAGGTCGCGGTGATCCGTTAAGAGGTCGGAGACGGTAATGTTACGTTCCGTGAAGAAGGACATGATAGCAGATACCAGGATGCCGTTCTGCAGGTACTTCATGAGTTCAAAGTAGGAGGTGAAGTCCTGTCGGGTCACTATCAGCTCCTCGATATCTGCTGCGTGTTTCTGGAGGCTTCCAGGTTTATCCCCCGGTACTGGTTCGAGCGATTGGTACATCTCTGCATATCGTTGAGCCGCGTCCAGCATCTCGTCGCAGCTGTTGATGTACTGGGTATTGCGATAGAGAAACTGGTAAACGAAGGAGTTGTGTCCGGCTACTGCATCGTTGATCCGTCGTACCTCGTCGACCGTGTCAGCGAAGTTACAAATCTCTTGTTCGAATAGGTCTTGATATTCTTTCATGAAGCCTTTCATACTACCCGAATCATTCCTGAAGAGCTTTTTGAGGCATGCAATTTCCTTCGTACCTCGTACGATTCGTGCGAGATAAGGAAGAACTTCGTACATCGCGTCTGATCTGCTCTCTCCGGTTACTGTGTCACGCATGACATGGTAGACGAGCTCGAAACACACGGTGAAGGCTTCTCTGTTCTGTTGGTTGATGAGTTTGCGTTCTGAGCGGAGGCGTTCGCGCACGTCGCCCTTGTCCTCGAGAGCCAGTGCATAGTCTGTGCGTGACTTCGCTTCCCTTTTCTCTTGCACGTCTTCGCGTATCCGCTCGGTGTCGGCGTGTGTCAGGTCATCCGTGAAGAGATGCTTGAAGTACGTGAGCGGTTCCCAGACATGCTTGATGATCCTGTCGTGCTTTTCGTCTTCTTCTATGGTCTGCTTCATGTGGTCTGCTGTTTCGAGGGCGAGATCAGCGAGAACGGGATAGCGGCGAGGATCGAGTTGGAGTCGTTCGAGTAGTTCCTCGTTCTTCTGATATTTGCGCTTTGGGAGCTGCTCGCTCATCTCTTTAAGCTCGCTTAGTGTGGATTGCAGTTGCTCTTCCATCGTGTGCAGGCATCTACGGACGCGTCCGGAATCTTGATACTCGTTGTAGAGTTGAGTTTCCAGTGTTGAGGCACTGTTCTCGAGTTCTTGGATTGTTTCGGATTCTTGTGGGATCTCTGAGTACTGTGTAAGTTCTTCGAGTAACTCTGCGATACGCCGTAGTTTACGCCGTTCCTGCTGACCGTCTTCGATCACGTCGTGTAGTTTGTAGTACACCTTCTCTATCCGTTCTATGACGTCTTCCAGACTTGAGGGTATAGTTTGTTGTGACGACGTGTCCATGTCGTGGTCAGGTAACTCGTTCTTTACTTGTTTGGCCTCGTCCTCTATGCGTTGTTCGGCCTTGTAGTCGCGTTTGAAGTGTCGCTGCACCTCATTTTTTATGTCCTGGATCCGCTGCGCGGCGGTGTCATCGTCCATGTCTTTGATAATCGCGTCGAGTTCGTTCACCAGGTCCACTTCGAGTATCTCAAGGTCTTCGTTGACCTGCATCATATGTGTAAATTCGTCGTAGACGACCTCGATGAACTGTTCCAACTCCTCGACCACATGTTCTGTATCTACTGTGTCGGTAAGATGTGAACCGGACCCTCTGATCTCGTGTAACCGTTCCCACACGCTTTGTTCCTGTTTTTCGAGCAGTTTTTCCTCCTCTGCTGAGCGAGCGACCTCTTGGTATAGTCCCTTCTGTGATCGTACCAGACGTCTGAATAGCGTGTAGGCTGGCATGCGGAATTTCAGAACACGTTTCGCGTTTCGCTTCTCATCATGGAGTTCAGTTACTATCTCGTCGAGTTTATTCTCGAGGCGCTCTCGTATCTCGTCACGATCATCTTCGGGCAGCTCGTCGTAGACAACGTCGTTCAGGAACTGCTTTATGAACGATTCTAGCATGGTCAGCTTCCCGTGTTCTTGCCGCAGGGTGTACTGACGCGCCTTTTCCAACGTTTTGTTCAGCAGTTTGTCGACGAGTTGTTCAAATTCGTCCAGTGAGCTGGTGTCGCCCTTCCGAAGCCTGTGAAGGTGGTTGTTGACCTGTTGCTGTAACTCTTCCCCTTCGACGCCTTCACTTTCGATCAGTGATGCGGCGCTCCGTAGTGAGAAGACCGGTTTCCGCTCCTCAAGCATTACGTCTTTACGGGAGAACAGGTTTATTAAAATCTCCGACATCTTCTTCTACACATGCGCGTCCACGATGCCCGTGTCCGAACGTTGCAGACCGGTGAGGAGCGCAACGGTCCCGTCGTGTACTGGATGAACCGGGACCAGCGCATGCGGGATAACTGGGCGTTGCTGCACGCGCAGGACCTCGCCTTCGAGCGCGAGGAACCACTTATCGTCGTCTTCAATCTTCTTCCTGAGTATCTGAACGGTGGCTTGCGGCAGTTGGAGTTCAAGCGGGCAGCGTTGCGCGAACTGGAGCAGGATCTACAGGAGAAGCATATCGGTTTCGATATCGTCGTGGGCGAGGCAGATGAGCTATCTTCCCGGTTGACTGATGTGGGACCGTCGGTCGTGGTCACGGACTTCTCGCCACTGCGCAATACGGAGCGGTGGATCGACGAGTTGCAGGAGTCACTCGACGTCCCGTTGTACCAAGTGGATGCGCACAACGTCGTGCCGTGCTGGGTGGCGAGTGACAAGCAGGAGTACGCTGCGCGGACGATACGGCCGAAACTACATGGAAAGCGTGAGGAGTTCCTGACCGATTTTCCTGAAGTGCGGGAGATGCCGTCGGATCCCGGAGTCTCTGTGGACTGGGACGCTGTGGAGGCGCTGGATGCGGATGATTCCGTGAAACCGGTGGAGTGGATCACGCCCGGCGAGGACGCGGCACATACACGTTTGCAAGAGTTCATCGGGGGACTGCCCGGATACGCTGGAACGCGGAACGACCCGTCCGTGACGGAACTGTCCGACCTGTCTCCATATTTCCATTACGGCCATCTCGCCCCACAGCGAGCGATTTACGAGGTGATTAACAGTGATAACCCGGAGGAGGACGTTGATGAGTTCGTGGAGGAGGCGTTCATCAGGCGGGAGCTTGCGGATAACTTCTGTTTCTACAACGATCGGTACGATTCGTTCGGGGGCTTCCCGGACTGGGCGAAAGAATCACTGGACGAGCACCGCGACGATGAGCGTGACTATATCTATACACGAGAGGAGTGGGAGCACGCGGAGACGCATGACGAGTTGTGGAACGCGGCGCAGTTAGAGATGATAAAATGGGGGAAGATGCACGGGTACATGCGGATGTACTGGGCGAAGAAGATCCTGGAGTGGACGGAGTCGCCCGAGGAAGCGTTGGATATCGCCATCTACTTGAATGACAAGTACGAGCTGGACGGGCGGGATCCCAACGGGTACGTGGGGTGTGCGTGGTCGATCGGCGGTGTGCACGACCGGGCGTGGCAGGAACGTCCTGTGTACGGCAAGGTCAGGTATATGAACCGGAACGGGTGCGAGCGGAAGTTCGACGTGCAGGCGTACATCGACCGCGTGCACGGTGTGGAGCAGGAGACGCTGGAGTAGCTTTTTTCAACGACTGTAGCTGTGAATCACGTTTCATTATGTTTCTATATTGTAAAGAATTACGATATAACTGATTACGAGGTGTTCAAACGCCGCACCGGCTATGAACTAAAAAATCATCCGCTTTTTGGAGTGAGAGACGAACTGTCCGCAAAGCTGACACGGTTGATATCCCCTATCGTATCGAAGTCGCGGTCGTCTGAGACGATACGGGTGCAGTCATGCCTTCGCATCACAGATAGGTGCAGTGCATCGCGTGGGGTCAGCGTGTCTAACGTGTCGATCGCTTGCAGTCCTGCTGAGCGATGCACCGATTTCACATCTATGTTCGCCGTTCTGTATATCCGTCGCGTCTCCGATTCAACGAGATGTTCCTTGTCGTTTGTGATCAGCGACCACATCACCTCGTCCAGTGCGAGTACCGAGGTTATCGCTTTCTCCTCTCCGTCCGTTATCGCACTGAGCATAGCTCTGGCGTTGCGTCCTTTTTCTGTTGTATCTAATAGGGCGAATATGAAGAAGTTCGCGTCCAGGTAGATCACTCGAACGCCTCCTTGTAGAGCGTATCGCCGTAGCTGGTCTCGTCAACTTCTATCCCTTCGCGTTCTGCGATCTCGGACCAGTGCTCCGCGATGGACTCGTCCGCCGGGCGTATCTCAACGGCATCCTGTTTCACTTGCAGTATAACGTTCGTGTCGGAACGGAGTCCGAGCGACTCTCTGATCTTTTTCGGTATGACGATTTCTCCCCTGGTACCGACCTTGAGCTGTATCATAGACCAACACAAACCAGATTCTTCTTAAAAAGTTTTCGGAGAACTGTTCAGAAACTTTCCGAAAACTATTCAGAAAAGCAAAAGAGTGGTGTCGTTCTACGGCTATAGCAGAAATCAAATTCATTTCTTTTCTATATTGTAAATACTTGTAAAACAAGAGATTGCAAGGTGTTCAGACGCCGCACGCGCTTGAAGAATCCGGTCAGTCACTCGACGCGAATCCCGGGCTTGCCGGGCATGGCCTGCTCCGCCTTGTCCTCCTCGCTGCTCTCCGCCAGGTGGATATCCACGGTAGCATCGAACAGTCGTTCCAGCACTTCCTCGCCCGCTTCGAGCTCGTTGAGCTCGGTCTTCTGGTCGAGCACGACCTCTGGGAGCTTGGACTCGTTCTTCACGTAGTTCGGGACGAGTGAGCTGACGTCCTC
>CAYWOP010000060.1:0-1676 GCA_964459935.1 uncultured Methanosarcinales archaeon
CCACGGGACACGATCAGTTTCTTCGTCGGGTTGTTCATCACGGCGGTCGGCGCACTGCCGTTGCTGAACAGCTTCGGCCTACTCGGGTTCAACGTCCCGCTCATCGGCAGTCTCAGCGTTGATATACTGATCTGGCTCGTCGCCATCTTCGGCGCGTACGTCCTGATCGACGGGTTGATCGAACCGCCGATGCACAGCCTGCACTGGATTCTCATCGTCGCAGGTCTTGTGTTGATGGTGCTCGGTCTCATACCGATTCTGCACCAGTTCGGCGTGGTACCGTTCACGATCCCGTACATCACGGAGAACGCCGTGTTCTACCGCGCGTTCCTCACCGCTGAGGGCATCTCGTTAATCATCGGCGGACTCACGATGCACTGAACATCGGAAGCTCGCCGGTACGACGAGGCCCACCTTTTAATCTCTACCCAGCTACTGCTATGACATGCTCGAACGTCTTGTGAAGTACTGCACTGCAACGCTCGCAGGAGCAGTCCTGCTCGGGAACTCCTGTTCGCAGCATTCCGTGTCGGTGGACGGAAAAGCATCGCTTCCTTCCTTCGAGGGAGAACCGTCCGTGTACTACTCTGGAGAGTTACCAGACCCGTTCAAAGGTATCTCCTACGTGACCTTGCAGAAGAACGATGCGAACTGTCATATCTACGCCTCGCCAAAGGAGGAAGGAGAACGGAAAGTCTTTTTCTACGGTGCGGACAGCGGGGACTGCGGTGATGTGACGAAGTACATGGCGTTCGATGCGACGGGACGGCTGGACGAACAGGTCACACCGGTGGAGTTGCACGCGAAGACGACCGAGACGACGAAAGCTATACGAGCGACGGGATCTCACATCGAAGAACAAGTGAATGCAGTATTTAATTGATCTCCACGACGCTGCCCAGGGCTTGACCGGGCATGCCGGACTCGAACAGGACGCGGATCGCTCCGCTGTTCCCGTGCGCGTCACGCACTTCACCTTCTATCTCTCGCTCTCCCGTGTCCCACGTCACGTCCTTACCTACGAGTTCCTTCGCTTCCTCGCGGGAGTCCACGTCGTCCACGTTAACGATCATCTGATTATTGTACGTGTGGTGGCGTCCGCGTCGAAAGCTAGCGATCCGTCCTTGCATCACCGTGGAGAGAACGACACCGTTTTTATAAAGATTACTCTGGACCGTAAGCTTTAACTCTACCAACCCCGGTAGGGGTTGCATGGGATTACTCAGTTCCCTGTTCCAATCAGACGAGGCACTCTCTGACGAGCTCAACGAACTCAGATCCACTCTGGAGACATACGCGGCTACGTTCGAGCAGAAACGGTCTACACTCGTAGCAGATAGGGGCTATAGTAAGACGACACGTCTCGACACGTACGCTGCACTCTTCCAGGAACAGCTTGACGCATTGAGGGAACAGCTGGATTCGGAGGCCACGGAGGAAGCGCTGCTCGATTCACTACAGGAACGACGTCTGACAGCAGGGGAGCAGGACGAAGTACAGGACATCAAGTCGCTCTTAGAGGAACTGCAGGAGTTGCTGCAGGAGCAGAAGCGGCTTGTACAGAAAGCACGGGGACAGATTGCTGATGATAAGGGACTAGCGAAACACGATCCACATCAGATCTCAAAGGGACGACAAGAGCTAAACTTTCGCATGCAACAGATAATCGACCGCCT
>CAYWOP010000060.1:1776-5314 GCA_964459935.1 uncultured Methanosarcinales archaeon
TGTTCTGTCTCCCGAACTGCTCCGTCTACGTGATGCAAGATCCGGAGGACTTCACAGATCGAATAGCAGGGTATCTAAAGACCCTGCACCGGACCAATATCATCCACGAGCTCGAACGCCAGGAGAACGAGTTCAGCTTCACTTTCAACAAGCAGCGCAAGCGGCTCTACATCTATACGAATAAGCAAGGACGTGCCCAAGATTACGTTCCGCCTGAAGTAAAAACAGGAATCGACGTCGTCAACACGAAAGGCTATTCACTACCACCAGACGTAAAGGACACTATCGCAGACATCTTCCTAGAATACCTTACACCAGGGGCATACGTGCCAGAGATTTTTGCGTACCAACACGAAGAGCAGTTCCAGAAACTAACTCATGAATGGCTACGCTTCACCGGTTGAGTGGTCCTCTAGAACCGATCGGGATACGCTTGCTCCAGTAAGTCGTGCTTACCCTGGAACCTTTCCCGTACGGGATCCAGCAATTCGTTCACGACATCCGCGACTGCTTCCTTGAGATCGAGCGGGTGCAGTTCTTCCGCTATGAAATCTTTTTCCAGTTCTTCGTACGAATCGTAGACGAGGTCGCCGCCGTACTCCTCGTCTCGCTGAACCGTGAACGCCTCGTCGCGGTCAGAGAGGAGCGGGAAGATGAGGTGCTTGCAGAACGCGGTCACGCCGTTGTCCTCGACGTCACCAGCAGGGCAGTACGCGTCGTTGAGCTTCTCCCGCACTTCCTCTTCACTATCAAGTAAGCCGATCTTGGACTTCTCATCGGACGCACTCATCTTCTCACCGGTCAGTCCGGGGAGGAGCGGTGTGAACACGCACGTATACTTGTCTTCTTTTTCTAATAGTTCGCGACCGAGCATGTAGATACCGCGTTGATCGATACCGCCCAGCGCCACGTCCACGTCCAGCGCGACGCAGTCCTCGATCTGGAACAGCGGATACGCGAAGCCACCGAGCGGTGGGTTGTCCTGGAACCTGACGACTTCCGACGCGGCGCGTCGCGCCCTGTTGATCGTCACGTCACCCATCATCTGTAACACGTCCAACACATAGGTATCATCAAGTTCGAAGTCGCTTCCCTGTACGAACCGTATCCTGTCCTGGCCGATACCGAACGCGTCGAGCAAGCCGCGGACGCAGAGCTCGTAGCACTCAGCGCGTGCGTCGAGGAGTTCCCACGGAGTCTTCTCATCATCCAAGTAGGCGTGGAGGTCCGCGAGGAGGAACGTGAACGTGAACCCTGCCTTGAGGAAGTCGTGTATCTTGAAGACGGGGATCATGTGACCGGTGTGCATGAACCCGGTCGTGGCGTAGCCGAGATAGGCGTGGGGGTTTTCTTGCTCTATGATATCCCTGAGTTCTTCTTCGGTCACGACCTCTGCCGTGTTCCGCGTTACTCGTTCGTACTCGTTCATCTGCCCGTACTCACGTCCAGTAACTTTGGATCGACAAGGTCAAACAGGTCGTCCACGTGCATCTCCAAGCTGTACTCGGTGTCGCCCGAGCCGAGGTGGACCCGGCCCAGGTCGATCACGTCCTCGTCAAAGTAGATGTCATCATCGATAAGCAAGGGACAGCACCCGCCTGGTTCGCTGCCCGACACCGCGATGACCTCGTCACGGCCGGCCATCCTTGCGCGGTCCGTGTCGAAATGGTCCTTGACCTTGTCCCAGTCCACGAGGTGCTCTTTCTTTACACAGAAGCTGCGGAACTCCTCCCCGACCTTGAGTATCACGGTCTTGACGACGCCGTCCACTTCCTCGCCCAGTTGTTCCTTCTGGACGATCTTGTGCCACACATCAGCGTCTTCGAGGACCTGTTTCACTCGCATGTCCTGTAGAGGCGAACGCGCGTTTTTAAATCTGTGTGCGGGCAGTTGAACAAAAGATTTATAAGTGAGCGCGTGCCGTTTCCTAATGGGGGTTGATACTTATGGTAGCAATTGAGAGAGGGGAGCATGACGCAGGAAACGCGGCAGGTACCGTGAAGCAAGCACTCAATACGTTCTACAATACGACGAAGACCGCCCTGGCGAACGTGCCAGGACTGGGGTCGGCAGAGGCGAAGGCCGAGCAGTACGTGAAGGAGTGCTGGAACCACATGGTGCGCAACGAAGTGGAGCAGGCGCGAGACGCGTACGACAAGCTCGTCGAGGCCTACGAGGCCATGGAAGACGGCGACGCGAAGAAGGAGATGTACTACGAAGTGCGCGATATCTACAAGCGCATCTCCGATTTCTAAAGGAAGTATACGATAACGGGCAGGATCAAGGCGCCCATCGCATGCGCCCGCTTGACTCCTGTCAATATGGGGATGAACCCGACAGCGGTGGCCACGGCGAGCACGGCCAGTCCGGATATTCCCGAAAGTATGAGGCAGAGCGTGACGAGCCCTGCGATCACCGCGGCGACCAGTCTATCGTAGGGTACTGTGCGGAACACGGCGGCCGCGTTCTTGCTGATATACAGCGTGGTGAGCGTGGCGATTCCTCCCGCGACGCAGCCCACGCCGATGAACAGTCCTATCCTCGTAACAGAGAGTGACGAAAGCAATTGTTGCACGGCTACGACGCTCCCGTTCCGAGCCTTCTCCACGGCGTAGAACGTTGCAAGACTGAGCACGAAGTTCACCGTATTCACAGAACCGATGAGGATCATGAAACCGTTCCTGTCCAGATCTTTCAACGAGATGGAGAGCATGGCGGCCGTGCTAGCGCCGATGCCCGGGAGCATAGCGGTGAGGAACCCGCTGAACTGGCCGAGACCAACCGCAGAGGCAGCGCCGAACCTGTCCACTGGTATCACCGTGGTACTGCGTTGTTCCGGGAGTTGCGACGCGGTGCGGAGGCTGTGTCCGAGCGTTGATAGTCCGAAGAGTCCTGTCAGGAGCGGGAAGAGCGGTTCATCCAGGCCTGGGTGGTTCAAGACCGCATACCCCAGTACGCCGCTGAGCACGAAGACCACGGCGGCCCAGAGCCACTCCGTTTCAAACAATATGAGTAGCAGGGCGACTGCGAGTAAGACGTAGCCGAGGACGGAGCGTAGGTACGGGTAGAGGTATGCGAGTCCGAGGAATACTGGAAACAGGAGGGTGGAGAGGAGGAGTGCTGCGAGGCTGCCGATGACCGTGAGCTGCACCGCCGTGTGACCACGCCCCTCCAGAAGGAAGCGATGTCCTGGGAGGACGCTGAGGCACGTGTCCGGTCCGGGTGCGCCGAGGAACACGCTCGGTATCGTGTCCAGGAACGTGTGCGTGACGCTCATCGCGATGATGAAACAGCTCATCACGAGTACATCTACAAAGGAGTGGAGCGTTGTCGCGGAGGCGACGAGCATCGTCGCGACAAGGTTCACGTGCAGGCCGGGAACCAATCCCGTTATGGTGCCAGCGATTACCCCAATAAGGATGGAGGCGTAGACGATCCACATGGACGTGACGAAGACCGCTCGTATTTGAACGTGCAGGTGTGAACGTCGGTAACTGTTCGAAACCGTTTAATATCCGCGTTGGCATGGGAGATGGCA
>CAYWOP010000060.1:5324-5821 GCA_964459935.1 uncultured Methanosarcinales archaeon
ATATCTACCTACTGTATCTCCTGCGGGCCCTCAGGGGGAGCATGCTCTTCATGCCAATCATTGTACCGTTCTTCAAGCAGAACGGGATGTCGATGTTCCAGATATTCCTCTTGCAAGGCACGTTCAGCGCTGTCATATTACTCCTTGAGATCCCCTCGGGCTGGGTGGCGGACTGGTGGGGGCGGAAGCAGAGTCTCGTCACGGGGACCGCCATCGGCGCGGTAGGGATCGGTATGTATGCGGGTTCGTCCACGTTTCTCGGGTTCTTCCTGGCGGAGTTCGTCTTGGGCGTGGGGAGTGCGCTCACCTCCGGAGCGTATGGCGCGTACCTGTATGATACCCTGTACGAGCACGGACACGCTGATGAGTATCTCTCGCGTCAGGGGATGCTGTCGGGATGGGCGAGTTACGCGGAGGCGGCTGGAAGCGTGATCGGTGGTGTACTTGCCGGTGTGAGCCTGCGCACGCCGTTTTACGTGCAGACCGGGCTGATCGTG
>CAYWOP010000061.1:0-5646 GCA_964459935.1 uncultured Methanosarcinales archaeon
CCTCGGTAGCTTAGCGGCGAGAGCAGCTCCCTCGTAAGGAGCAGGTCGGGGGTTCGAATCCCCCCCGAGGCTCGTTGCCGTTCCCTGAACTTCTATCAAAATTACGTAGTAGTAATCATATTTGCGCGCTTGGACAGTCCTCGTCAGCGTAACTGCAGAACACGCAACAGTCCCCATATTCCGGTCGGATGCGCTCCTTACAGCCGTCACAAATGTAGAAAGCTTTGCACGCGTCTTTGGGTATTGCTTCCTTCTGTTCGTGCTCGCACTGTGGACACGTCAGCTTACCTATCACCGCACGCCCCACCCGAGTGTTCCTCCGTAGATCAGGTGGAGCACGAGCGTGGCAACACCGATCGCGGGTGTCACCGCGGTCCCGAAGAACCCCCAGCCGAGTATCGGTAGGAAGAGCAGTTGCATGAGAAGCCATAGCACCGCGCCGAATCCAAGACCGGCCCAGACCGTGCTCTCGTCAACCACGTACGTGTAGACCGAGCCGAAGAACCCGCCGTAGCCGAAGTGGGCCAATATCGCGACGATCTTCGCTGCTCCACCGGTCAGTCCGAGCAAGCTTCCCACGAGCGCGCTCGGTATCGGCTTCGGCATCGGTGCCATTCCCGTCCCAACGCCGATGAGCATGATGATCGACATCGCCAGTGTACCCAGTAGTCCATACAGGAATCCTTCTTTCCAGTTAGCCATCGTATCCCTCCATCAGTGCATGAAGCGCATCTATCATAGCACGCAGACCGTCGGTGTCAAGTCCGTAGAAGTGTGTCGTCCCGTCCTGTTGCATCGTCAACAGCCCGGCTTCGCGTAACTCGTTCAGGTGGTGGCTCGTCGTCGCTGCGGAAAGGCCAATATTGTCCGCGAGTTCGTTCACGGTGCAGCAGCGCTCCTCGAACGAGCAGTCTTCGGGTTCGGAGCAGGACAACGCTCGTTCCTTCAACGAGTGGAGTATCTCCAACCGTCGCTCGTTCCCCAGCGCCTTGCACTGCTTTGCCAGTTCCACACCACTCGCCATCATTTCGATATTTTTAAAAATTTCGAAATAACGTGAACGTGTGAAAGAGCTCCATAGATGCCTGTAATCACTCGGTCCCGATCACGAACTGTTTCTGCTCCAGCTCGTACAGGTCCATCTCCTGTCCGCGCTCACCATACTTGTACGCGTCGCTCTTCACCAGGCCGGCGTCGACCAGCTTGTCGATATTGTACTGGACGCGTTGGATGCTCATATCGAGTTTCTCCGCGATCTCGCTCGCCGCGAGCTGTTCGTTCTCCAGTGCCTGCAGGATGGACCGTCGCGTATCATCGGCTAGGGCTTCCAGGATGCGCTCACCTTCGTCTCCTGAGAGATTCGTGGCGGAACCGCTGCGGAGATCGCTTACCACCCGCCAGCTCAGCACTGTCGACACCAGGCTCAGTAACAATACGGTCAGCACGGGCGTCGCGGGGAACGACCCACCTGTATCTTGTGTACGGCCAGCGTCCGCGCTCTCGACCGCCATCGGCTGGGCACGGGCTCGATCTGGTTCAGTCTGTATGATGAACGGGATGGTGAAGAGTAGGCAGAACAGCACGAAGACACCGCTTATCAACCCAAGTCGTTCCAACTCCATATGCGGTGAAAAAAGAGAAAGTTTTATAGAAGTAACGGTGAAAACTGATTTTCACCGATATCAATAGTTAAAAAGCAGGCCTGTTCGTACCTTGATATGAGACGCATAACCTTACTTGTGGTACTGGCGACACTCGTCATCGTTGGTTGCCAGAGCGATACGACCAGACCCGGGCCGAACCCTGCCGAACCACCGGAAGCACACGAGACCGCGAGCGAATGGATACGGAACGCGCCCACCTACGCATACGACGGACAGGATCTCCAACTTGTAGACCAAGAAACCGAGGAGGACACGACAGTTCTCACCTATAACTTCACGAGTACGCACGGTGGGTACGGGAACCGCTCCGGAGAGATGGTAACGCAAGTGCTCACGCCGCACACGATTGAAGTAACAGTGGAGGACGGGGAAGTGATCCGAGCTATCATCGACGAGCAGTGGGACGAACGAAAGCAACAGATGATCGACGCAGGTCACGATGAACCCGCTGCGGAGCAGATTGCCCGCACGTGGATTAGGAACGCTCCCACGTACCGCTACGACGGACAGGGTCTCGAGCTCGAGTCCAAGCGCGAAGACGGAGCGGCAACCGTATTCACGTACAACTTCACGAGCACGCACGGTGGCTACGGGAACCGCTCTGGTCAGATGGTAACGCAAGTGCTCACGCCGCACACGATCGAGGTCACGGTAGAGGATGGCGAGGTCACGGAAGCGATCGTCGACGAAGAATGGAACGAGCTCACGCAGGGACAGGTCAGCGACGATACCGTCGAGCTCTCCTACGCACCGATGCAGTGTAATAAGACAAGCTGGGAGCGCGCATATGAGGCAGGTAATATTACCTTCGTCCAGGAGCCGACGGATGCAGAGCTCATCCAGGCCTACTACAGCAGCAGAGGCGTAGAGGTCTCCGACGTGCAGACACAGCAACTCAGCAGACCGGTCTGTGAGGCGTGCTACACGTGTCCCCGGAGCTACACCTACACAGCAATCGTGAATTCTGACTCGTCAGCTATCATGAGAGAGGACGGATGGAAGCAGATAGAGTAATCCTCTCGTAGCTGACCCTAATTATTTCTCTCTGTAGTGAAGATAGACGAGCATGACGATTAACAGTACCAAAACCAACGCTTCGATACCTGCCATGATGATACCCCAGCTATAATCCCCTAACCGTCCGCCGGACTGCACGTCGAGGTGGAACGTGTGCTCGGCGAGCGTCTCACTCCGGGAGAAACGCACGGTCACGTCGTACGTCCCTGGCTCGTCGAACGTCTGCGTTACAAGAAAATTCCGGGTCGCGCCCGGTGCTAATGTACCGGTGAAGACGATATCGTCCTTGGAGATACGTACCCATGCTTCATCCGGGCGTACGGTTGAGCCGTTCTGTAGGAGGGTGAACTGCAGCTTCGCCTCGTCCCCCTCCTTGACGGGAGCGGGTTCGTAGCCGAGGTCTATTGTGTAGTTCCCGTGCTCCACATCGGTACCGCCTGCGAGGTGCGCCGTGGCCAGGGCGGGTAGGGCAAGGAGGAGGATCAGCTTGTACTCCACGGTACGGCCTCCGTGACACAGTACTCGTCCGCTCCGTTGAGCGTGATAACGACGGTGGCTAGCATGAGGCCGGCGTCACGCACCGTGACCTGATTGTAGCCAAGTGAGACGACGATGCCGAGCATGTGCACGACAGCGACGCCGCCGACGAGCGATGGATAGACACCGATGAGCAAGAGCGTTCCGAGCGAGGTATCCAACGCTCCGTTCAGCAGTACGAGCGTAGACGGTTCTAATCCGATCCATGCAGGGGCGTACGAGAGGAACGTGGACGGATCTGAGAGCTGGGCGATGCCGAACCAGAGGAAGACGGCAGCGATGCTCCAACGAAGCAGTGCGTCGGTGTTCACTCTACGATGAGCGTTCCGGTCATCGCACCGTGCCCGCTTCCGCAGTACACGCTGCAGATGAAGTCGAACTCGCCCGTCTCATCGGGAGTGAACTCCACCGTCTTTGTTTCACCAGCGGGGAGACGTTGGTCGATGCCGAACGCCGGGATGCCGATACCGTGGGCGACGTCTGTACTGATTATCTCGAGTCGCAGCGTTCGACCTTGTTCCACACGGACCGTGGACGGTTCAAACTCGAACTGTCGCGCCTCCATCTCGACCACTTTCGGACCTTGACTTTGCCCGTCAGAGTCGCTACCCTCGGTAGAATCCTCTTCCTGATCGGCCGGTTGCTGTTCGTCACTATCGGGCTGCGTTTCTTGATTGTCCGGTGCGTCCGGTCCGGTCTGATCATCCGTTTGCTCTTCTTGAGTATCCGGCTGCGTCTCTCGGTCGTCCGGTGCTTGATCCGGACCGGTAGTAAACTGTGAGCAGCCTGCCAGTGCGAGGGCGAGTGCGAGACCAAGCGTGACGACGAGCTTCCTGTTCATGAAAAAAAGTAATGCATGGGTTTACTTATATCTTATGCTTCGTCGGTCACGATCCCGGATTCTTTTTTTGATTCATTGGTGCCCGACCACTCCCTGCGGTCCTCCTCGAGTGCGTCGTACCCGTCGTCGAAGTCCGCTTGGGTGATGGACACGTCGTCGGTTTCCGCACTGTCCGCACGGCACACCGCGTTCAGTCCTGCCTCGCGGCACAAGGACATGATATCGGCACCGGTCCATCCGTCCGTCTGTTCCACAAGTGTATCAAGTTCCACGTCGTCCAGTGGCATGTCCTCGGTGTGGACCTTGAATATTTCGTGACGCGCTCCCTCGTCCGGAACGTCCACCGGGATCTTGAGCTCGATACGACCGGCGCGGAGCATCGCCGGGTCGATGAGGTCCGCTCGGTTCGTCGCGGCGATGACCGTGACGCCCTCCAGCTCTTCAACACCATCGATCTCCGTCAGTAACTGGTTGACCATACGTTCCGTCGAGTCCGTCAGGCTATCACCGCGGACCTTGGTGATACTATCGAACTCGTCAAAAAATATGACAGTGGGAGCGACCTGCTTGGCGCGTTTGAAGATCTCTCGCACGCGTTTCTCGGACTCACCAACCCACTTGCTCACGAGTTCCGGACCCTTCACCGCGATGAAGTTCGCGTTGGCCTCGTTCGCGATCGCCTTGGCGAGCATCGTCTTGCCCGTGCCTGGCGGACCGTGCAACAGGACGCCCTTCGGAGCGGTGATGCCCGCGTTCGTGAAGAGCTGCGGCTTCTGCAGCGGGAGTTCGACGGCTTCGCGGAGTTGTCGCTTCGCGTCGTCCAAGCCGCCGATGTCATCCCACCGCACGTCAGGCTCTTGTATGAGCACTTCCCGCATCGCGCTGGGTTCGATATCGGGGAGGGCTTCGGTGAAGTCCTCCATCGTCACTGTGAGCTCTTCCAGTATGTCTTCGGGAAGGTCGGTCGTGAACTCTTTCAGCTGCGGCATATAAGGTTTCAATGCACGGAGCGCTGCTTCCTTGCACAATGCCTCCAGATCCGCACCCGTATAGCCGTTGCTCCGGTGTGCGAGTTCCGCGTAGTCCACGTCTTCGAGTGGCATGCCGCGGGTGTGGATCTGTAAGATCTCTTCCCGGCCCTCTTGGTCTGGGGGTGAGATCGTCAGTTCGCGGTCGAACCTGCCGGGTCGTCGCAGTGCTTCGTCGATATCGTCCGGGCGGTTGCTCGTGGCGATGACCACTACATCACCACGGCTTTCCAGTCCGTCCATCAAGGTGAGTAACTGGGAGACGACGCGTTGTTCCGTCTGGTCGCTGTCCTCGCCCCGTTTCGGGGCGATGCTGTCGATCTCGTCGATGAACACGATGGCGGGGGCGTTTTCCTCCGCCTCCTCGAACGTCTCTCGCAGTTTCTTCTCGGATTCGCCGTAGTATTTGCTCATGATCTCCGGCCCTGCTATCGTGTAGAACTGGCTGTCGGTCTCGCTCGCGACGGCTTTGGCCAGCAGTGTCTTCCCGGTTCCTGGTGGTCCGGCGAGGAGCAGACCCTTGGGAGCGCCGATGCCGAGCTTCTCGAACACCTGCGGG
>CAYWOP010000062.1:0-5641 GCA_964459935.1 uncultured Methanosarcinales archaeon
CCTCCAGGAAGTCGTGGTGTCTGTCGGACAGCCCGATCGAGCCGCTCCAGGCCTGTACCGCGTGCGGGAGGAGGGCGTGGATCTCATCAGTCCCGTATCGGGACAGATCCTCTACCCGACGGAGAGTGACCTACAGCCAGGAACGGTGCACCATGGGAACTACTATCCGGCGGGGTATCACGGCGACGGACTCACCAAACAGGGCCGTGACGAGGTACATAACCAACTTTTGCGCATCGGGAACGTGCAACACGGAGACGGGGCGAGAGCGTTCGGCGCCGGTGTGGATTTCATCCAGCTCAGCCGCGACGTGCCAAAGTACGGCCTGGACGAGCATACGATCATCCCCGTGGAGAACAACTGGCGGTTGACCGGCCAGGACCCCGCGGCGAGTATACATTCCAAGCTCCACACCGCTCACGATATTGATCGATTATTCCTCGTCCTCTACAACACGTACCCCGACCAGGAGACGGTAGGGGGCGTGCACGACGCTATCGGCGACCTGCTGTACAGCGGTGACGAACCGCACGGCACGGTGGTGACCAACCCGTTCCCACTGCAGGAGTTGGGCAAGACGACGTTCGTCTCTTTCGCCACCGCGCCGCAGCGCGTGAGAAAGATTATCCAAGCGGTCACTGAGCGCGTTGGTGATGACAAGACGTTCGAAGTGGTGGAGAAGCAAGTCCCGTGGATGTGACGGTTAGGCGATGGACGTTACTCCACACGTTTTCCGCTCATTGGAAATCTCCTAACTGCTTGACGTGCGATAGGAGCTATTCTGTACCGTAACCCGGCGTCTCCATCGTTACATTTATATTAGCATTCTAGAATACTAACATCTGTGTTCGAGGCGTCGTACAGAGCGTGGAAGTCGAACAGTGAAACCGGTTCGCTGGAACAACTGCTCAGTTCATGGAACAGCGACGCTATCGACAGGGCTGTTCGGACGCGTTCTACTCTAAAGGGAGCGCTTCTCGCAGCCACACTCGCATGCCCGCTACCGGGCGACGTCCGCGGACAAGCGGCCACAGAGGGCACGGATTCGATGAGAGTGCTCGACCAGCGGCTCTGCTATCATACCGACGAGATACCGGAATCCGTGAAACCGTTCTATGAGAAGGGGTGGAGGACGGCAAAGCGGTTCGCCCGTGAACAAGCGGGTATCCGTTTCACTGAATCTACAGGAGACTGTCTGCATATACGCCACCCTCTCGTGGTGGAGTACGTGGCGGAACAAACGGACGCCCTGGAGGAAGGAACGGTCGAGTCCGGTGACTACCTTCCGCGAGACAGACTGCGCTACCAGTTCGGCTCGTCCTGGGATGGACTGGTACAGACGGGTATCGGTACGGTACGCAACGCCCTCGACACGTTCGACGAAGATATCACGGATGCGGTCGTGGACAGTTACCAGCGAAACAAGGTTCTCTACATGGCGAACCGACCGTCCCACCGGACCAGCGAGGATATCTACGTCCATCCGTTCCTGGTGATGACACGGATGCCCACTGACGGCGACGATGTGAAGGAGCGCATTGTCCGCAACGTGGCGAAACGGTATCTGCACGAAGTCGGTCACAACCTCGGACTGATGCACTGGCGGAAATGGGCGCGGGTCACCCGCGCCGATAGCAACGGTGCTATCGGGTCGTGCGTGAACGTCATGGATCCGAACAGACCAGCGGAGCCAGGATTGCCCGACGGTTCTGGTCCAGGCCGAACACTAGATGAGCGCTACGGATTCACGGTGTCCGACGTGCAAGTGACGATAATGCGCATGACATTACGGGACCTGAACCAGCAGGGAAAAACGGTACGTATGGCAAACAGCGAACTGAGCATGACCAACTATCCCGTAGAGCAGTATCGTGACAAGTTCGGTCAGGTAACCACGGAGCAGTATCGTTGTGGTCAGCGATAAGGCTATTCGCGAATCGCATAGCGTATTTCAATATGGAAAAGACTGTCCAAAGTGCGTATTCGCGTGACTTGCAGTATCGTAATTCTGCTTTTAATACTCTGAAGAAGTGAAAACGGTACTTATAAAAAGCGTTGTAGTCTTCATGGTTATTCATGAACGTTGATGAGCTGGAGATCGGTTTGCTGGAGCACCTTCCGGAACACTCGCGAAGTCACCTGAACACCACGGACTATGATGCAAAGGTGAAGTTCCGGGTAGACGAGGGCATCCTCTCACCAGATCTCACATACTCTGAACTGCAGTTCTACAGCACCAAGACTTCAGATTTTAGTAACGTGAAGTTTTCGCTGTCAAAGCAGTTCTGGAACGAAGCTCGTTTTAGCTCTTCCGTAGCGGCCGGGATGGACCTCGTTCAGGGAAGAACGCCATCCTCGTTTTACAGCGTTCAACTCATGAAAGGGAGGACCAGTCTGCTCACCAGGCTGCGCTTTCACAGCAAATCCTACACACCTCCCGACGTGAAAAAGCATCCCGTATCAGATACGGATAGCAGTCACGTGTACGATGCGGACGGTGGCGTCAGGGATAGCTACGATGGGTTCAGTTCGGTCATAGGACTGTTTCGCGATCAGCTGAACAAACTGGGGCTCGAATCCACCGTTCTGGATAATACATCTGATGTAATAAACCGGTTTGATATCAGTGAACGGACGGTTCAGATCAACGATGAGATCAACGTGATAGTCAGTGACAAGTCTATGCGCCTTCATGCTGGACCTACGGAGGCATACGAGGATCTGGACGAGGAGCGACTCGAAGAAAAACTCGCTCGCGTCGGACGCATAGTCACCGCAGGCGCTCGAACCGACCGGATATTACACCGGTACAGTTGATTAACGGAAGATCCCAACTATGATCGAGTACCGCTTCACCCTGATTTATGAAAACCGAACAGTGATGGAATCCCCGTCCTGTATGCGGTAATCCTGATAGTCAGAAACGTTCTCGCCGTTCACAGAGACCGAGATAGACCCTGGTTCGCCCTGGCACGTGTCCCCTTCGGTCTTGTCCATGAGCGACGTGTTCGAGAGTTCCACACCGATGGTATCGAAATAATTCCCGAGAGTGAGCGTGTCCCAACTCCGTACCTCTCCCTCCACGTGGATCTGATTATCCCCGTGCGTGTGGAGCAACGGCGTGCCGTGGTGACTGTTCTGGCTGCCCAGGTGGGAAAGATCTTGCCGTTCCCCGCAGACGAACACTTGCAGGTCAGCGTGCCAGTGCACCGGTCCGTCTGTTACTGAACCGGTGGGTCGCGGTTCGACCGACGTGACCCCCCAGGCAAGGAGCGCGACGAGGACGAGCCCTGCAGCCCATTTCCTAGCAGTGTTCCACTGGCTCGGGGTGAGCCAGACTTCGTCAGCGTGCTTCGCCTCGATATGCTGGTCCTTCCCCTTCCGTGATTTGAGCGTTCGTCCGCAGTGCGGACAGTCATGATCGGGCATGCAACAGAAGGAATCGGAGCGATATAAATAAGCTCGGGTGTCGGCAGTATAGCGTTTTGATGAAGAGCAGTCGTGTGCGCACGCCGGAGGGTATGCAGTTGTAGATTGGATACTGACGTAGACGTACCTCCCTGAACCCCTGGTGTGTGATGCAGACAGGGACGGTTCGAGCCAATCCTTTCTAAACGTATGCGATCTACAAGCCTATGTCAATGCCGCTTGTTCGGCGGTGCGTAGAACACGGTGACCACGAGTGCAGAATCGAAGTCCTGGAATCGATGTTTCTCACCTGGTTCGATGTGGATAACATCGCCCGCCGTGACTGGAGTAACGTCTCCTTCAACGTTGATCGCAGCGGATCCGGAAGCGATATGATAGACTTCCTGCACCTCGTGAGCGTGCATGTGATCCGTATCCTCCGGAGTGAAGCGCATGACATCAACGCTCATATCCTCCGTCCGGAGCATCTCCTGCTGGTGCGTATCGCCCTCTATATCCACCCTAGATACATTGTATCTTTTCATATCAATATACGAATGGACCAAGACATAAAAAACTACGTCCTTGGCGGGGATGCAACGCCGAGACGCATAGAAAAGTCTGCGCTTCGCACAAGGACAATTTTATATACAAAAAGGCTCAATGTATAGTTTATGAACGTAAAAATAGTGACACTGCTTGTCGTACTCTTTGTAATGCCATTCGTCGCTGCGGACACGGATGCGGGTGTGGCGGGCGTCGAGGTCACGGATCGCGTCGACCGAGATGGTGATGGTTACCTAAGCTCCTTCACCGTCGACTTCTCCGCTACGACGAATATCAACGATGCGGGCAACTTCTTCAAACCCATGGCCTTCCAGAACAAGGGAGAACCGAAGGTCATGGTCATCGACAGCACTGAGAGTCTCAAGACACTCAAGGTGAAACAGATCGGCTACGACGAGCGCTGCCCACCACAGACCATCTCACTGCAACAGTTGAATGATGACGGTCACGGGATAGCCTTCGACAAACTCCGCACTGGCAAACCGATCGAGAGCATCACGGTGGGCTTCTACGAGAGCGACAGCAACAGGTGGGAGGTCGATCCACGCAAAGATGAGGAACTTGACACGGCCTCTCTCGATCTCTCAGAACCTATCCGGATGGAGCCCGACTCCCAGGACAAGCTGGCAACGGTAACTGTAGAGGCGAACGTGGACGGAGCCTCTGTATATATCAATGGAGAGGATCAAGGGACCACACCGTGGACGGGCGAGTTCCCCGTGGACAGTGCAGAACGACAGGGGAAAACGACGATCAACGTGATGAGAAAAGGATACCTCCTGGACTCGTTCAACGGCCACCTCAACCCGCCGGAGACGCAACGTTTCAATCTGAACAAGGTCACACAACCCCTCGTCGTGAGCTCTGATCCCAGCGGTGCTACCGTGACGGTCAACGGCAACGAGGTCGGGACGACGCCGGTCTCCGAGGAATACTGGGTACGCGAATCCCTGGACGTCAATGTGTCCAACGAAAACGCTTCCCGCACGTATGACGATGTCACGACGAAGAAGACCATCCACGCCGTGCTCAACCAGTCAGGCAGCGATTCCTACGAGCCCATGACCGGCACGTACGTCCCGGACTTCGACATGACCATGCTCCAACTCCAGGATATCACCGATTACCTCTCGGGACTGGACGTGGTCATGGTCAACTTCACCGCCACTCCACGAAAACCAACGGTCGGCGATACGGTCACGTTCGACGCGTCGCCGAGCTTCGACCTCAGCGGGGACATCCAACGGTACGAGTGGACGTTCGGCGACGGCGACACAGACACGGGCGAACGCGTCACGCACCAGTATGACAAGCAAGGAACGTACACCGTGAAGCTCGACGTGACCGACGCGAACGGAACGATACATACAAACACGAGGACGGTCACGGTAACGAACGCACGGCCCATGGCGGAGTTCCGACAGAGCACCCAACCCGTGGAGACGGGCACGGCCGTCACGTTCGACGCCGCACCGTCGACCGACCCGACGGGCATCGTAGCGTACGAGTGGAGAGTCGACGGCTCGACAGAGGCCCAGGGTCAGACCTTCACCAGGACATTCCCGGAACCTGGAACGTACAGCGTCGAACTCTCCGTTGCAGACACTGACGGCGCCACGGACACCGAGACGCGTCGGCTCCGCGTGGGAGAGGCGAACGAACCACC
>CAYWOP010000063.1:0-3397 GCA_964459935.1 uncultured Methanosarcinales archaeon
CGCAACGCCGTCCCCGTCTTGGTATACCGCATGAAAAGCCAGAATCCTAATAGTAATAGGAGCGACGTGGCGATTATCGCCAACTGCAGACCCGTGACCGTCGCGCCGAGGACGCTCATGCCCTCCTGGACCGTTCCGAAGCTGATGGTCTTGATGTCCGCACCGAAGATCGCCAACATGAGGTTCTGGAAGAAGATGAACAACGCGATGCTCACGATAAGCATGACAGCGTTCGACGCATCCTTCTCGCGCATGGGCTTGTAGATCATATTCAGAAGGACGCCGAACACCGCTCCCACCGCGACCGTTGCGAGGACTGCGGTCCAGAACGGGAGGCCCACGATTTCATAGAACGTGTAGAACATGAACGCGCTCACAGTCACGGCCGCGCCGTGGGCGAAGTGGAAGAACCCAGCTACGTTGTACGCCAGGCTGAACCCCACAGCCACGAGCGCGTAGATGGACCCGGCGATGAGACCGTTCATGAGCAGTTGTGCGGCGACTGCCATACACCTATTTGCATACGCACTGGTGTTTAAAGGTTATGTCGTGGTAGATTCGGGCCTTCATATCGTGGGATCTTCTGCTATCACTCCTTCGAACGTCGAGGAGTATGCCACCTCTAAACACCCCTCTATCGAATTGTCACTGGATAATAATAAAATTTATAATGGTCTACGGTGTACACAGGGTGATGCTCGACGTATCCGAACGCTGGGCACAAGGTCTCGCCGCACTGCTTGCTGGCACGTTTGCGTACACCCAGCAGCCAGAGCTCGACACGAAGGGATCCGAGAGTCGACTGCACGAGGAATCCTCGCATCTACAACAACGCGTGTTGCAGAAAGGAACCACGTTTCTCAAGAAGCTCGAGGCCGGAGAGATGACGGAGGCCGAGTTCCCGCACTCGAAGATTCGCAGACGGTACCAAGAACTCGCTGGAGAGGAAGAGACGTGGAGCCTTCGAGATGTGAGGAATAAGATGTGGCGGCTTTTTGGTGACAGGGACCACATGGATCTGATGTACACGAAGCTGGCGAGCGCCACCACCGAAGATCATATAGGACGCTGGTGGCACGGCGACAAAGCAGTCCAGCGGAAGCAGCTCCAAGCACTACAAGACAGCTTCCACGTGCGGGTCCATGAACACGCGGTGGCGCATCCCGACCATGGTCTCGAACGGATCGTCCGGGACGAGCTATCAGAACTCGATACCTCGTGGGTGGACTGGCAGCAACATCCTTTGAATGAGAAAGATCTCACCCGCTGGTTTGAACTGAAAGAAGATGTCTCGCGCGGCGAATCGATGCCGACGGGAGCCAGCCTCGCGTATCTCCTCCAGAACACGGACGAGGCGTTCGATACGTTCTACCAGCATCACGGCGATGATCTCCTCTGGTCCGATCTGAGAACACGGGAACTCAGCGACCTCAAGAAAGAACTCGAAGTTACTCGTGAACTACACGACGATATCAGGAAACGGAGCGACGAAAAGGAAGTGCCCGCGGGGAGACTGGCGTACGTCCTCAGTGGCTACTTCAGTAAACAGCCCAGAACAGCCCTGAAACGAAGAGAGCTGCAGCATTCAGAACGAGAACGGAAAGCACATGTGACCATCGACAAGATAGTACAAGCGACACTACCGCACCTCGGCGATCTCTACAAAGATGATATCGACCACGTCGTCATCGCTGACAGGGGCGCCAGGCCATACGGCATCATCCTCGAAACGCTCATCGACGATCTGGACCTTCCGGAGATCGATATCAGTTACTTCAAGTTCAGCCAGCCCAGCAAGATAGCGGAAGCGTACGCGGATACCGATGCATACGAGATGCCAGGTGTTTTCAAGCAGGTGAAACGGTTGCGGAGCATGGACCGCTCGTTCCGCGAAGCAGGGGACAAAGACGCAAGCGAATCAGTCAGACAACGTATACACGAACTTATCCAGGACAATGCGGAAGAGTACCACGAGGCCTATGCACGGGCATTCCCGATCCAAGTCGAACGAGCACAACAGTACATCGGAGATATCCGAGGAGACAAGACACGCGTCTATGATGACAACGTCACCACGTCCAGAACGGCTTGCAACGCCGTATCCGTTCTCACCGCGCTTGGCGCAGCGTCAGTCGATGTCCAACCTCTCCTTGACACCCCGCAGAACCCGTCCGACCGAGCGGTGCTCCGTGACCCACAGGCCATGCATCCGGACTTCGCGAATACGCAAGGATGGCGGTACGACCTGCTCTGGAAGGCCGGTGCGGAGCGCTCGGGTGTGCGATACGGTATCGATGCTGGGGTCGACGATCCGGAAAAGCTGTTCAGGAGGGTTCGGGATTTAGAGGCGCTCACCGTCGACCCTCCGCAGGAGAAACAGTACTCAACGGAGGAGACAGAAGAGCTTGCGAACAGATTCCTACGTGACACCATCCTCGTGAAGCCAGGAGAGCAGCACGCCCACCAGGCGGAGAAGCGAGAGTTTCAGGATACACTTGAGCGATACAACGTGAAGGAACGTGAACTCCGTGGTGTTGAACAGCAGGTCAACGCTTTGCAGAATCGCATGTTCCGGCGCTGGCTGCGAGACCAGACCCGGACAGCGGCGAGAGAGGCCCAAGCGATGCTAGGAACGCTCGATGCAAGGGGGCTCGCACAAATGCCGAGCGAACCGATCGGGGACAGTTTCGAACAGCATTATCTTTTACACGGTTAACTCTCCCTCGAGTATCGCCTCGCCCATCTCATACGCTCTGATCAGGATGGACTGGAGGTACGCGTTGATGATCACGTCGTGGCCCGCGTCCAGGTTCTTTCGAACCTGTTTCTTCAATGTGACGCGATCGCTTGCGAGCTGTTGCGCAGCCCGTTCATCTTCACTGGTGACCAGGTCCAGTACGGTATGCACCATCCCGTTGACCGCTTCGAAGAGTTCGAGCGTTTTCTCCTCGAGCGTAACGTTGTTCTCCTGGTAATGCTCGATGATATACTTGTACTGATCTACGAGGCGTTCGTCCTCCATGACGAACGCGTAGAGATATTTTTCACGTTCGGAAAAACTTCCTTGGGCGAGGATGCGCTTGGCGAAGTCGGTCAGCTTGTTCTGTGTACGCTCGAGACGTCGCAGATTCTTGAGGGTGGACGTATCTTCCTCGCGTATGCCGTCGAGGGTTTTCGTGATGTGACGCGTAATGTGTATGCTACGGGAAAGCACATCATCGAGATCCATCTCGACCTCCTGCATCAGGCTCTTGAGCGTTATCGTGTGATTGGACTCCTCGATAAGTTCGATACCGATGAGCGCATCGATCCGTTGTTCGATGAAGTCCAGGATGTCGTCGCTCTCGGACTCGACGGCGATCTCCGTCGCCCCTTGCTTGTATGCAGCGGTCAGCGT
>CAYWOP010000063.1:3407-5493 GCA_964459935.1 uncultured Methanosarcinales archaeon
CTCTTCTCGTGTCGCCAAGGGTTCAAGATGGAGCGTGATACGTTTCTCTTCCTGGCGTTTGTGTGGGTTACCGATCGCTAGTGCATCACCGTGGTCTGAGATATCCACATCGTCTCCTGCGGTTAGCTCTTGCCGTTGCACCCAGTCCTTCGGGAGGTAGACCGTGAAGCCGCCGCCGCCCTGTTCGATCAGTTTGCGTCGCATAGTGTGGATGATGTGCACTGCTTAATAAAACTACTGGGATGTGATATCAATAATATCAATAATATTACATAGATATTAAAGAAAGGCTGGTGCACTTGACCATATGCGACGAAACTACTACATGATAGTAATCGCCCTGGTGGTACTAGCAGGCTGTACCGTCCAAACCTCAGAGAACCCCACCGTCACGATCGGAGCGACGTTCCCGCTCAGCGGTGATGTAGCATTCCTGGGGGAGGGTGCACGAAAAGCAGTCGAGCTGGCGAAAGCTGATATGAACGGATCACCGCTGCAGTTCGATGTACGGTACCAGGACGATCAACTCAGTCCGAGCACCGGTGCGACGAACGCACGCAAGCTGGTGAACGCGGACCATGTCGACGTACTGCTCAGTGTCGGCTCACCCGTGGGAAACGCGGTCAGTCCTATCGCACAGTCGAACGGCGTGGTCCACCTAAACGCAGGTGCTTCCGATGCCGCCGTCGCGAACGGTTCGTACAACTTCATTCACTGGACCCGACCGGATGCTGAAGCCCGGACGTGGGTCGATGAAGCAATGAGACGTAACCTGTCTCGCGTGGCTATCATCACGAAGCAGAACGAAGGACTAATCGATATCAAGGAGAGCGTGGAAACATATGCAGAAGGCGCAGGGATGAACATCGTCCACTCCGACACGTTCGCCCCCGGTCAGAACCAATACCGTACTATTATCACGAAAGCTCGACGTTCGGAACCTGATGTATACCTGTTACTCAGCGACTCACCTGATCTTGAACAGGTCTACAGGCAGATGCAGGAACTCGGCGTCGACAAGCCGATCAGCGGAATCGAAAGCTTCGAACTCTCAAGCGATCCTGCCCTCTTCGAAGGAGAGTGGTACGTGTCCGCCGCAGGGGCAACCCCTGAGTTCAGACAACGATACGAAGCTGAGTACGGGAAGAGTCCTTCTCTTGTCACCCCGAACTCCTACGATATAGCAAAACTGGCGATGGAAGCGTATACCGACTTCTACGAGCGACACGGGCGCCTCCCTTCTCAAGAGGAAGTGGTAGAGTACCTGCACGAAATCGAGAACTACTCTGGAGTGGTGGGAACCATATCGATCGATGAGCAAGGGATCATCAAAAGCCAACCGAGTGTCAAGGTTATCCGGAACGGTACGCCGCGACGTGTGCTCTGATCACACTTCCTGCAGGTAGGACAGCTTGGCTTCCGCGGTGTACTCCATCCAGCTCCAACCGGCGATGTGATCTTCGAACTCGTCTCGCAGATCGTCGATGCACCGATAGAGCTCGTCCGTGCTCTCGATGTACAGTTCGAATTCGAAGTCCGGCCCGCCGATGGCCTCCGTGATGTAGATGAGCAGGAGAGGTTGGCGTCTGAGATACTCGTAGAGGCGCTTGTGAAGGGCTTCGGACTGGTCCTCCAGAGAGAGCTCGACCTTCACGTAGGCAAGGTCTAACCCCTGAATCGAAAGCGCCGGCCTGTACCCCAGGATTATCCCCTCTTCTTCATACTTTTTGAGGCGGTACCGCACCACGCGCGGCGTGACGCCGCACTCGTCTGCGATCTCCACAGCGTCCATGCGTGCGTTGTTCTGCACGGTCTCCAGGATGCACCTGTCGGTCTCGTCAAGTTCTCTCCGTTCCACATCGCTCTCCCAGACCCTCACTTCCTTGGACTCGCTCGGCTTGGCAAGGTTCCGTCGGAAGTGGTGGATGGCGGTGATGATATCGACGCGGTAGTCAGCTATGATATCTCCGAAGTCGTACGTGAGTTTGTCGAGGAACGCTTTCAGACGTGCAGGGCTACGTGTCTGGAAAAGCGTGTTGAAATCCCACGAACCGCGGGCGCGGACGAGCCAGTAGCAGCACTCCAT
>CAYWOP010000064.1:0-5306 GCA_964459935.1 uncultured Methanosarcinales archaeon
TCTTCGGCGAGACCTCCGACCGGGTCGAACTCGAAGAAGTTCGAGACGGACAGCTACGAGTTCACCATCATCGACGCACCGGGGCACCGTGACTTCGTCAAGAACATGATCACGGGCGCGAGTCAAGCCGACGCCGCCGTGCTCGTCGTCAGCGCCAACGACGGCGTGCAGGCACAGACGAAGGAACACGTGTTCCTCTCCAAGACGCTCGGCGTGGACCAGATGGTCGTCGCCGTGAACAAGATGGATATGAAAGACTACGACGAATCCGCCTTCGAAGACACGAAGGAGGAAGTCAACCAGTTGCTCGACAGCGTCGGCTTCCAAGCGGACGTTACATACGTCCCATGCTCCGCCTTGAAAGGCGACAACGTCGTCGAGGAGTCCGACAATATGGACTGGTTCGACGGGAGCACGTTACTCGATGAGCTCGAGGAACTCCACGAACCAGAGCAACCCAGTGACCTACCGATGCGCATGCCGATCCAAGATGTTTATAACATCACCGGAATCGGTGTCGTACCCGTCGGCCGCATCGAAACAGGCACGATGAACCTCGGTGACAAGGTCACCGCAGTGCCCGGCCGAGAAGGCGACGGTGTCTCCGGAGAAGTGAAGACGATCGAGATGCACCACGAAGAGATCGACCAAGCCAACCCCGGCGATAACGTCGGGATCAGCGTGCGCGGCTTTGGTCAAAAGGACGTGGCACGTGGAGACGTCATCGGTCCATCGGATAACGTGCCGACGATCGCCGAGTCGTTCAAGGCACAGATCGTCGTGCTCAACCACCCGTCCGTCATCACGGCGGGGTACACGCCGGTGTTCCACGCCCACACCGCACAAGTCGCGTGTCGCATCGAGAGCATCGAGAAGAAGCTCAACCCGGCCACCGGTGAAGTCCAGGAAGAAAACCCGGACTACATCCAGGACGGCGACGCTGCCATCGTGAACGTCAAGCCAGTACAGCCGCTCGTCATCGAACGGCAGGAAGAGATCCCGCAGATGAGCCGCTTCGCGGTACGGGACAGCGGGCAGACCGTGGCAGCCGGTATGTGCATCGACCTCGATGCCAAACAAATTTAAAAACACCCTTTTTCTCTCTTTTTTACAATGCCCCAGAAAGCCAGGATCAAACTGGCGAGCACGGATGTCGGAAAGATAAACGAGATTTGCGACTCCATCGCAGGAATCGCCGATAAGACAGGCGTTGTCATGCGCGGACCAATCCCCCTCCCGACGAAGAATCTTGAAGTAACAACGCGGAAGAGTCCCGACGGCGAGGGAAGCGCGACGTGGGAGCGCTACGAGATGCGCGTCCACAAACGACTCATCGACCTCGGCGTTGACGAACGAGCCCTCAGACTAGTCATGCGCGTCCCCATTCCCGACGGGTTGAACATCGAGATAGAGATGGTCAACGAATAATCCTACGTCTCTATCACGTCTAAGTTTCTATCGTAACGATCTCATGCGTCGTGAACCACGATTCACAGCTATCACACCAGTACCCACCGAAGCGGTAGGACCGGACGCGATACTCCCTGCATCGCGGGCACATCGGACCTGGCATACCCCTCTCACCCCGTGCCTGCTCACCCACCATTTCTACTTTAAAAATTTTCGCGTTAGCCAAACGTACGTAAGGTAGATTGGTTGAGCTTCGCGAAATCCTCTTTTACAGAGCTTCGGTAGTTCGGGTTGTAGAGCATCGCAGCGGGGTGGTACGTGGGTAACACCCGGAACGACGAATCCCCGACGTCCACCTGATGGAATTCGCCCCGTACGTTTGAAATACGACCGATATCTCCTTCGGTATCGAATCCTGCGAGTACGAACTGCGTCGCCACGTTACCCAGCGTCACGATCACGTCCGGATCGACAGCGAGCACTTGCTCTTTGAGAAACGGAGCGTGGGCCTCCACTTCCGCACTGGTCGGGTCACGGTTCTCCGGCGGTCGGTACTTCACCACGTTCGCGATGTAGTAACTTGCGATACCGGCGTTTTCAATCAGTTGGTCCAGTTCCTTCCCGGCCTGTCCGACGAACGGTTCGCCCTCCTTGTCCTCTTGCTCACCGGGTGCTTCGCCGATGAAGAAGTAGTCAGCATCATCCTCGCCACGGCCGAACACGAGTTGCGTGGCGTAATCCTGGAGCGGCAGTTCCGCTTGCTTCGCTCGTTCCTCGATATCGTCAAGACTCATACCGCGGCGAGGGTCGACCCTTGTTCCCCTTCTGGAACTCCTTCTGTGCTTGCGATGTCAACGCTTCCATCGCCTCTTGCACGGCCTGGATGAACTCCCACCCGTGCTTCTTATCCGATACGATCTTCCCACCGGGGTAGTGGATGCGCGCCTTCACGCTGTACTTCCCCCGAGCACCCTCTTTCTGATACTTCTTCACATGCACGGTGAGTTCGAACTCGTTATGGATGAAGTGCCGGATCTTCTTCGCCGTGTTCTCCACGGTCTTCTTCGCCTGGTCCTTCGCATGACCGTCGACATCGATCTGATTCCACCCCTTGTACTGGATGGTCGCCTCGACCTCCTGCACACGTTCCGTGACGGCCTCGAGAACGTCCCGTTTGGTCAGGATAGAATCCTGCACGAGGAGACTGAGCACCTGCTCATCGTACATCTTCTTCGCCGCCTCGGACAGCGTCGCGTCGCGTTCGATACGGAGCACGTTCTTGTTCATCATATCCTTCACGGGCACTTCTGCAGCGTGGCGTTCCGAGACAAACGCTCGCGTGCTGATATCCGGTTTGTGCCCTTTATCCTGCTTGTTATGGTGACTCTGGAACTTCCGAGCTATATCGGATGAGCTCAAGAAGCCGATGATCGTTTTCCCGTCCGTCACGGGGAAGCGGTCCACGCCCTTATCACGCATCTCACCCATCGCCTGCTGCACCGTCTTGTCCTCGTGCACGGTGAACGCGTCGGGCGTGCGAGCATCGTCCACCGTGAGTTCATCCCCACCGAGTTCGTCGATATGCTCGAACACGTCGTACACGTGCACCACACCGACCATCTTGTTCTCATCGATGACGGGGAGTGCGGTGGTGTTGGACTGCCACAAGAGATCCGCCGCCTGGAGCAGGTTATCATCCACTGCCAGCTTCGGCACGTGCTTTGCGACCTTACGCGCCTTCATCGTGGTGATATCGACCTTGGATTTCGAGAGTTGATGGGGTTGGAAGAGCCCGACGAAGTTCTCATCAGTGACGAAGACCTCCTTCTCCTTTTCCAAAGCTGCCAGTGCCTGAGACACGGGTTCACTCGTATCCACGCGCATGTAGCTGTCCCGGAGAACATCGTTCACAAGTAACATCATACTAAACTGGCCGGATGAAGTTTATAAAATTACTCCAACCGGTCCAAGAGGCGTTCCGGATCCTCCCCGGGCACGTCCTGCCCCCAGAGCACGAAATACCGGTTGATCTCCTTCCAGTACTCCTGTGGAGCGACCTCGCGCAGCTCCTGCTCCGTTGCGTCCGTCCGGTCCGTATCCACCAGTCCGAACACGTTCGCGATACGATGCACATGGGTATCAACGCAGATACCTGGCTTATCGTGTACCTCCGTGATGACCAGGTTCGCCGTTTTCCGCCCCACGCCGGGCAAGGACAGTAGTTCATCCAGGGAGTCCGGAACCGTTCCCTCATACTCATCAACGAGGCGCTGCGCGGTCTCGACGATATACTGACTCTTACTCTTGTAGTAGTTCACGCTGTCAAGGATATCCTCGACCTCATCTATGCGCGCCTCGGCGAGCTTCTCCACTGAATCATACTTTTTGAAGAGCTCCGCCGCCGCTGGAATGGTGACCTCGTCGCGGTTCTGTGCGGAGAGTATCGTGGCGACCAACGTCTGCCACGGCTCATCCCAGCCATCAGCAGCGAGGCGTCGCGCCTCCTCTTCGTACGTCCGCTTGGCACGTTCAAACAACGTTATGAACCGCTCCGTCCTGTCCTTTTCAAATATATCCATATGTCTGAGAAGCGGAGGCAGATTTTTAAAAACTTGTCAGATTCTCCACGAGCTGATGCGCATCTCTATAGCAAACGTGAAGGACTGCGGACCCGGTGATATCCTCGGAGCCATCGATGGCGAGACGAGCGTGGATGCCGGGACCATCGGTGATATCCAATTCGACGGGGACACGGCCCGGTTGGAAGTGCGGGAGGACGCTGGGAAGAAACTCTGCGACGAGCTCGACCGAGTCGCGGGGAACGACGTCACAGTCTACGTGCTCGACGGCGACTCATATTACCACCGGATGCGCAGCCTGGTAGCGCAGGAACGAGCGGCGGAGATGGAACGACACGAACAAAGTATCCGTGAACTCACCGGGAAAGAGCGTGAGGAAGAGGGCAAGGCACTCCTCCATATGAACGGGAGCGACGCAGGGAAGAGTATCGAAGGGCACAAGATCACATTCACCAGAGGAGAGCGACTCCCCGATACACAGCTGAGCGTCGGCGACCTCGCCATGGTCTCCAAGAACGATCCACTTCGTGATGACAACCCGACGGGCACGGTGATCGAACATACGAACTACAGCGTCACCATCGCATTCGATGAGAGACCGCCCGGGTTCGCATACGGCTCCAACGTCCGCATCGATCTCTACGTCAACGACATCACGTACCAGCGCATGCTCGACGCGATCGAAGCGCTCCAGGATGGACGGTGCAACGAAACCGTGAAAGAAGTGGTAGCTGACGCAGCCACGCCACGCCAAGGAAAGCAGCCACCAGCCGAGTGGAGTAACCGAGCACTGAACGAACAACAGCGCGACGCCGTGTCACTTGCCCTGGGCAGTGACTGGCATCTCATCCACGGACCGCCGGGTACGGGGAAGACCACCACGCTGATCGAAGTGATCCAGCAGTTCATCCGAGAAGGGAAGCGCGTGCTCGTCACCGCATCCTCAAACACCGCGGTGGACACGATACTGGAGTTCCTCCTCGCGCACAACGTCGAGGCGGTACGGGTCGGCCACCCTGCCCGCGTCACTCCGTCGCTCCATGAGCATACGCTAGACCAGCTCGTCCAGGAACACGATGCATACCAGGAAGCGACGGAGCTGCGTGAGGAAGCGTTCAACGTCAAGGATGAAAGGGACGCACTGCAGCACCCGTCCGGACGGTACCGCAGGGGGATGAGCGATGCGAAGATCAAAGAGCTGGCTCGGAAAGGGCGTGGCTCGCGCGGGGTGTCCCCAGACGTGATCCAGGAGATGGCGGAGTGGCTGGAGCTCGATGGGAAGCTTGACGACCTCTTCGGGAAAGCGGACGAGCTCCG
>CAYWOP010000065.1:0-5290 GCA_964459935.1 uncultured Methanosarcinales archaeon
CATTGCTCTGTGACACCCGTCTCGCCAGTATCTCCACGAGGAAGAGGACGATCGCGGCGAGGATGAACGGTGCGATGATCGTCTTCTTCTTCGTCACCATCTGCGGCGTCGTGGACTTCACGTGTTTGACAATCTCTTCAACCTGCGAAGGTTTAAATACGTTACCGCCGGTGGACCGCACGATACTCGGGAGCTCCTGGTTCATCCCCAACTCCAGATATTCTTCGGGAGCGTTCACCGCGTACGTCGCGTCGAGCAACGTCTTATACCCGGTACTGTTCGGCTTGAGCGATGCTTGGTAGCGGTCGTCGTCCCGGACGAACTGGAGTCCTTCCGCCGTCGGCGTCTTGTCCGACTTGACCGTCACGGTGAATTCCTCGCCCACGTGACCATCCGGCACGGTCACGAAGTAGTCCTGCTTGCGCTCGGGATCACCGATCGCCCAGTTCACGGTCCGCGTGACGAGCAAGCTGTTCTTTTCGTTGAGCAACCGGCCGAAGCCGTCTCCGGAAAACACGGTCCACGCCGCGACGCGGCCCAAACCGTACCGCCACGTGGTCAGCGCTGGCTCGCCGCTATCCGTACTGATCAACCGTTGCGCGCTCTCCTTGGGCACGACCTGGTTGTACCCCTGCAGGACCGCGCTGGGCTCCGTCCCTTCCGTGATGAAATGCCCGCTGTTGAGCACGACCAGGCCGTATTCGTTGTCCTCGCTCTCGTTATCGGGATCGCCGAAGAGCACGTTGAGCTTGCCCTTGTCGTCCGCGGGGACGTAGAACCCGCCGCCGTTCCTCGCCGCTTCTTTGAGGAAGTCGTCGTAGACGCTCCGTCCGATCCCCACTGTTATGAGCTTGATCCCGTTGCGGTGGAGGCTGCCGGCGAGGCCGATGCTCTCCTCCTGGTCGCCTTGGTAGACGACGCCGTCCGTCAAGAGGATGAGGTACCGACTCCCGGATTCGTCCTGTAGTAAGTTATACCCGCCCTTGATGCCCTTGCTCACGAGCGTGTTCCCGCCCGGGGTGATCTCCTTGATCTTCGTCTTCAATTCGTCTTCCTGCTTGTACAGGTTGTCGATGCGTTCGATGAGATACGTCTTCCTGTCGTACGCGATGGCGCCGAGTTGGTTGGTCTCATCCATCTGTTCGATCACTTCGATCGCCTGTGCCTTGATCACATCGGTATAACTCCTGTCGCTGCACACTTCGCGTTGTTCCTTCGTCACCGTGTTCACGATGGTCCGGCACCGACCGCCGCCTTTGGACCGGTCGATCGCGAGGACTACTTTGTTATCACCGAAGGTGCGCTCGGCATTGCCCACCCGTACGGGCAGGAGTTGTTCCGTGACGCTGTTCTTGTAATCACCACGGTCGAAGCTGTTAAACCCGCCGAAGTTTACCATGCCGTTCCCGTCCACAAGATAGTCGGAGAGCTTGTCGTAGTTCCTGTTGAGCGTTGCCGCGGGGATGTCGTTGGTGACCACTGCATAATACTTGCTGATGTTCCTCGGGACGCGGCTGCGCCGGTCAACGTTGTAGAGCTCATTGAGTACCTTGCCGAGGCCGTCGTCCTGATTGGTCAGGTACAGTATGGTGGGCTTGTCGATGACCTTGACGCTCTTCCGGTACACGTCGTTATTTGTGAAGTGATTGGACCCGGCGGAAACGCGAGCTGTTATCTTGTGATACCCGCCCTCGGTGAACTTGTGGATATGCCTGGTGACGTCCTGGTCCGTGGTGCGTTCGATCACTTTTTCTCCATCGATGGACACTGTGAGTTGGTACGAGTCCACGCCTGGCGTGCTGGCGCGGATGAGGAACGTGTTGTTCACGTCCTCTACCACTTTGCTAGGCCCGAGCACGGTCACCGCGGCGTCGCCGCGCTCACTCTCCATATCGATGGCGTTGATCGTCGCGTTGTTCTGCGATGCGAACAGTGAGACGTCCCCGAGGCTGGTCCCGGCGTTGTTCTGCCCGTCGCTGACCATGAGGACGTTCTCGCCCTTCCGGAGGTTGGCCATGACCCCGTCGCCCAACGGTGTCTCGTTCTCGTCGCCCACGTTGCGCACCTTGAGCGGGAGTCGGTTGCCGAGCTGTTCCAGGAGTTCTGATGTGAAACTCTTGTCCATGAGCTCCATGGACGTGCTGTTGTCCAGCAGCACGGTGAGCTCGGGATCGCCCTGGCGTTCCTCCGTCACTTCCATGAACGGCTGTGCCAGTGCGACGGCGAGGCAGATGATGATGAGGGTGCGCGAGACGAAGATCCACCGTCGCCACGACCGCTTGGTCTGTTCGAACTCGTCATCGTTCGGGAGTTTGACGAAATCCTTGCGGATGAGGTATGCGAGGAGTGCAATCGCCGGCACGGCGGTTGCGAGCATCCACGGTGAGAGGAACTGTATCACATGTCACCCCTGTACTTTGTGTACGTGAATTCACCGAGGAGGAGGAGCGCGGCGAGTCCGATGGCGTACTGCGTGACTGGCTTGGGCTCTTTGCCTTGTTCGGTTTCCACACCGCGTCTCGACCGCTCCGCCGCGAAGGATGCGCTGATATCGCTTTCCTCTGCGTTGGCGAGGTTCGCTGCTATCCGGTTGCCTTCGATCGTGTACACGCCTTGCTTGTCGAGCATGAACGCGCCCTGGATGACCTCTCCGCTTGGCGTCTCGGCCCGACCGCTCGGCCGCGCGTACTCGCCCGTGTTCCGGTTGAGTGTGTCGAGGCTGGGCGTGTTGGTCATCACATCTACTGTGCGTTTCCAGAAGATCGGGTAGTGGAGGTCGTTCTTGAACGACGATCGTTTCGTCTCTCCCTCCACCGTTATATCTTGGTCGAAGATGCCGTAGTAGAAGATGCTGCCCTGTCCCTGATTGGTGAAGCCGATGATCGTGCTGTTGTCCGCGACGGCGACTTCCCGCGTCCCGTCCTTCGGAGTGGTCTGGAAGTAGTAATCGGCGCTGCCGAAGTTCACACCGCTGGTGAGGCGTTCGATTGGCGGGGACGCGGCGCTTATCTCCCCGCCCTGAGCGTTCGTGCCCTGGTACGTCACGGGGAGCAAGGGTTGGAGCGGGTCCACGCTGAACAGGCCTTGCTGAGGCGTGATGATCAGGGACGCGCCGTTACTGACTTCGTCTTGGATATCGGTGAACACACCTGGGAGGATCTTGTCCTGGCTGAACTGCTTGAGCACGATGATGTCATGGTCTATCTGCGGTTTCGTCGGTGGTTGCGCGATATCAAAATTGATGGTGTAACTGCTGGTCTTGTCGATCGCCTTGAACGCAATCCAGAGGTTGCTCTGCTTGACCTGTTGGTTGTTCGTGATGAAGAGCACATCCAGCTCAGTGGTCTGTGGTGTACTGACGTACGCTGTGTCATCGACGCTGAACTCGTCGTCCGTCTCGATATCAACCGTGTTGACACCGCTCGGCGTGCTGAACGTGAAGACCTCGGTAGAGCCGGGCGCGATCGAGAGGGTTTCCTCCACGTTGTTCACGCTGATCGGGACCTCCTTCGTTTCTGTGTAGTAGTTCCGCACTTTCACCGTCGTCTTCTGCTCTTTCACGACCACGTCCGTGATGCCGATGTTGCCGAGCTCTGACGTGTAGGGCTCCAGTTTGACGATCGCTCCCTTGGAGCGGAGGGCGCGGACGGCGCTGTTCACATCGTTTTCCACTTCGGTCTCGATGAAGTCGCTCAGTATCACGACGTTCGTGTTCTCACTCGCGTACTCCAGCGCGGCGCGGGTTGCGTCGTAGATCGCTGTGCTCGTCGCGCCGGGCTCGAGTCCTTGCAGGTAGCGCTGTGCTTCGCTCTTCCCCACTTGTTCCTTCACCACGGCTGGTTGGTTGCGTGCGAGTATGATCGTGTTGGTGTCGCCGAGCTCGTCCATCGCTTTCTCTTTCGCGTCTTCGAACCGGTCGTCCGCTTGCATGCTCGCGCTGGAGTCCAGTACGATCACCACGTTCTCTGAGAGCTGTCCTTCTTGGACGTTGACGAAGGGTTTCGCGGCGGCTGCGCTGAGCGCGATGAGGGTGAAGAGTTGGAGCCAGAACAGCCAGTCCTTGCTGAACCGTTTGAAGAAGTTGCGTTCCTTGTCCACGCCTTGTTGGCGCATGAAGAACATCAGGCTGGGTATCTTGTGTTCCTGGGGCTTGGGGCGGATGAGGTAGAGCAGTATCAAGGGGATCGCGGAGAGGAGCGTGTACAGCCACCAGGGTTGGAGGAACAGTGAGTCGAGGTTGACGCCGAGAACCATGTTGACTTCGCTACTGTATACGTGGTTATTCTTAAATAGTTTTCCGTGCGGTGTGGACGGAACTTTTTTATACCGGTATACAGGAAATATTGGATATGGATACTGATAAGTTTCTCATCACGGTCGTCGGTGTGGTCGGTATCGTAGCTATCTTCGCCATGGTCAACGACGGAGGAGCTTCGCAACCCACGGCGGAACAGGAGCAAGCGGTGCGTGGAGACACGGGACAGGCGGACACGGCCGGTGGTGCCACGGATACGGCGCAGCGGGCCGTTCAGACTGTAAAAACGCATGTTTCGTCGGAGCGCGTGCGGTGCGGTGGTGATCTTGACACTGCTACGGAGCGCGAGTTGGCCGTGCGCGGTGACGCGCACTGCCAGGACGTGTTCGGACGGCAAGCCTCTATGATCGGCTTTGAAGTAGGAACGTGTCAGATGGTCGAGGACGCGGCCGGTCGCACTTCGGCGAAGTGGACCGTGACGGTACGTTGTGCCTCGTGATCACATGACCAAGGCGGCTGCTCCGCGTACACCTGCGTCGTCGCCGCATTCGTTCTTCACGACCTGACATGATTCGCCGATCGCTGGTATCGTGTGATTGTCCAGTTCTTCGTTGAGTCTGTCGTAGACGTCGAGGTTCGATACGCCTCCGCCCAGGACGATTTTCGCTGGATTGAGCACGTTGGCGAGGACGCCCATGCCGCGGCCCATGAACTCCAACGTGTCTTCCATCACTTGGGTGGATGCGGGATCGTCCGCTGCCAGTAGCTCGTCTGGCTTCGTCTCCTCCGGCTTCGTGGTAGCGTCGTACGATGTTCGGGCCGGAGCAGAGGTGTTCCCATGTGCCCGGACAGCCCGCGCAGAAGTTGCCTATCTCAAAGTTCGTGATCATATGCCCGACTTCTCCGGCCCCGCCGATCGTGCCTCGGATGAGCGTGTTCTCGGCGATGATGCCCGCACCGATGCCCGTGCCCCAGATCAGTCCGATCATATCGTCCACGTCGCTCCCCGCTCCCCATCTGTGTTCTGCGAGGGCG
>CAYWOP010000066.1:0-5203 GCA_964459935.1 uncultured Methanosarcinales archaeon
TTACCAATAACAGGAGCGATGATCCGCTGGAGTACGTCAAGATACGTTTCCAAGCGGAGAACGACTGGATCGACAATAATAATATCGAGAACGTGTACCTGTACCGCAAGCACGACGGTGAATGGGGCCAGCTCCCCACGAGCCTTAGAGAAGAAGGCGCACTGCTCTCCACCTACGAGGCCGTCAGTCCCGGTTTCAGCATCTTCGCCGTCGGAGGAAAACACGCAACGAGCGATCCAGCACCGACCACGCAGACCGAACCGGAGAACACGACCAGTTCTGACGAGGATGAGGACAACGAAATGAACACCACGACGGACACCCCCGGCCCGACGGGTTCCGTAACGAGTTCTACCGACTTCACATGGTTGCGCTGGCCCGCCTACGTCGCTGCGTTCATCCTCATCGCCTACGGCACATTCGCCTTCATCACGCGCGTCGAGAGTGGCATGCAGGAGGACCCCGCGGTGCTCAAGGAACATACGAAGCGTCTCGAGAGCTTCGTGGACAAGGCCTTGCAGCGCGGGGTGAGCAAACACAAACTCCGCGACGAGCTCATCGAGAAGGGATGGGACGAGCGCCTCGTCGACTTTGTCCTTCGCAATAAATAAACGAAAAACCTATAAACACAGTTCACCCTTATCCGGAGTATGGAGTTATTCGTTGACACGGCTGATATCGAGCAGATCGAGGATGCGTTCGAAACAGGAATCGTGGACGGCGTCACCACCAATCCTTCTCTTATCAAGGAAGCGCAGGAGCGCCACGACATAGACGATATGCAGGACTACATCCGTGAGATACTCCGCGTCGCGGGCGACGCCCCGGTCAGTCTGGAAGTCACTGAAACCTCGTACGAAGGGATGAAGCGTGAGGCGGAGCGACTCGTCAGCCTCTTTGGCGGGTACTCGAACATGCTTGTGAAGATACCGGTCAATCCATCGATGAAGCACAAGGACGATGCGAGCTTCGACGGCGTCCGACTCATCAACGAACTCTCCGACAACGGCGTACGCGTCAACACGACCGTCGTCATGAGTCCGGAACAAGCTGTGCTCGCCGCGAAAGCGGGTGCCGAATACGTGAGTCCCTTCGCGGGTCGCATCGATGATTATATACGAGAACATCAGGTCGGTATCGAGCGCGGGGAGGACTTCGACAAGCACGATTACTTCCCCGCGGACGGATGGAGCCTCGACGGGGACATCCTGGACGACAACGGCGTGGTCAGCGGGACAGATCTCGTTTTGAAAACGGTGAAGATCTTCGACCGCTACGGTTTCGACTGCAAAATCCTGGCAGCATCAGCGCGCAACACTCGCCAGGTCCGAGAGTTCATGCTCGCCGGCGCGGATACCACAACAGTGCCATTCAGCGTGTTGGAACAGCTCACCGCGCATTACAAGACCGTGGAGGGCGTCGTGAGCTTCGCAGAGGATACGGTCGACGAGTACGCGAAGCTCCTGGAAGAGGAAGACGGCTTCTCGATCAGCTTCGGCTAACCAAGGCCAACATTTAAAAAGTTCTTGTTTTTACTCTTGGGTGATGAAACGAAGCATCGTTGTTGTGGCATGTCTCACACTCCTCCTAGCAGCGTGTTCAACATCACAAGCACCGAGCGGCGCCACCCCCACCGACAATGAGAACGCGGTCGTGACCGCATCTGAAGGCGAAACCGTAGAACTCGAACCCACAGCGGTGGACCCTGACAACGATACAGTAACATATACTTACAGCGCACCGTTCAACGACGACGGGACGTGGAACACGACCCAGGGCGACGCCGGCGAATACAACGTGACTATCACAGCGTCGGACGGCAGCGCTACCGTGACACAGACCGTCGTCGTCCGCGTGCAGGGAAAGAACGCACCACCTGTGCTCCGGTGTCGAAATATAACAGTAACGGAAGGCAAGCGCTTCCGCATACCGTGCAACGCATCAGATCCTGACAATGAGGAAGTGGTCCTCGCCTACGACGGCCTGAACGACAGGTCGTGGTACGCCAGCGGCTACGACGAAGCGGGCACGTACCGCGTGAACGTCTCAGCGATGGACAAGCACTACACCGTCAAAGACCACCTCTATGTAACGATAACTGACAAGAACCGTCCTCCCGTGCTGGAAGTGGGAGACGTGACCGGAGGCGTGGGTGAGACGATGCGGGCGAACGTGACGGCCAGCGATCCCGACGGAGATGACTTGACGATCACATATCAAGAACCGTTCACCGACGGCACGTGGACGCCAGGACAGGGCGACGTCGGAGACCATACGGTAACAGTCATCGCAACCGACGGAGACCTTTCCGTGGAGAAGGATTTCACAGCCACCGTGCGCTCAGACACCGGACGTCCCAGCGGTCCCAACGTGACCGTCCAAGACGTGTATGTGGAAGAAGGCGAAACGATACGGTTACCGGTCAACGCGTCCGGCGAGGACCTCACCATGCTCATCGAGGGCTGGCTTTCAACCAAGACCTACACCACGTCATACGAGGACGCGTATCCCGACGGCTGTCCACAGAAAGGGTGCACAGCACGGTACAGCGTCAACGTCACCGTGAGCGACGCTCGCTCATCCACGGAGCGCACCATCGACATCTACGTGGAAGACGTGAACCGACCGCCCGTGTTCAAACGACCGTACTAATCCGTCGTGAGCACGAAGTTCTTGATAACGTAGTAGAAATCATCGATCCGACTCGTATCCAGATATTCTTCGTTACTGTGATGGTTCCCGCCCTTCGGCGTCGTCAAGACGGTTGGGATGCCGGCGTTAGCGAAAAACCGTGCGTTGGACCCGCCGTGGTCCGCCGTGAGCGTCGGCTCCTCCCCGATCACCTGCTTACTCACCTGGAGTAGCTCACGCAGGTACGGGTTGTCCTCATCCGTGACGAAGAACGGCGTCACGCCGATGATCTCCGGTTCCACGTTCCCCACGTGGTCACAGATCTGCTCGATCGACGCGAGGATCTGATCCGCGTCGTCGTGCTCCGTAAACCTGATATCAAGGGTCATCTCGGCGTACCGCGGGACCTTGTTGGGCGCATCACCGCCCTTGACGATACTCGCAGTCACCGACTTCTCCCAGTGATCCACGCGGTCATTCGCGAACTCGTCCTTGATATTTCGATACACTTCCATCAAGAGCTCGATAGCGTTCTTCCCGCGCCACGGCGTGCTCCCGTGCGCGTCGATACCCGTCGCCTTGAGGTCGATCCGGATGATACCCTTCGCCTTCGTGCTGTACTCGTTCAACCCGCCACCGTCCGCGACGATGGCGAAGTCAGCATCGATATCCTTTTCCATCACATGCGCGGCGCCGTCGTGCCCGCCCACCTCTTCATCGCCCTCCGTGACGAGCGCGACGTTCGGTGGATCCTCCGTGCGGGCGAGCTCTTTCATGAGTACCATGAACACGGCGAGCGGTCCCTTGTCATCGTACACGCCACGTCCGATGAGCAGATCGTCCTGTCGTCTCGGCGTGAACATGCTCTCCGACGCGGGTACCACGTCGAAATGCGCGTTCAAGAGTATCGTGGGCGAGTCGGTCTCGTGCAAGCTCACGTACAAGGAGGGAACGTTGTTCTTCGTGAACCGTCTTATATATACATCTTCATCCCGGAAGTAATCGTCGATGAAATCAGCGCAACGGAGGATATCATCCGGATTCTCACGAAAGCTCCGGAACCGTACCAACCTGTCCGTCAGGCTGATAATCTCCTCTTTCATCGCTGCGACCCCTGCTCTCCGACATCGATCAGCGTGCTACAGTTGATGGAGTGAGTATGGAACCGTACTGCGTTTCCGTCCGTGGGGTTAATGTGTTGTTTGTGTGAATCCGTCGGTCTGGGCATACAAGAATACCTCTTTTAAACGTACGCGGTCTCGGTTTTTATATATTTGCATGGAGTGGCAACAGGTCACGGAGTCGGGCCGAAGCTTTATGTACTGACAACCGTTCACGGTGCACGTGCAAGTCGACGACCTGTCATTGGAGGACGACATGACGGCCGCGGAACTCGTCGACGCGTTACGACACGTCGGGCTACAGGCCACCGAGCTCGCCAGAGCCGCGTCCGCGATAACGAACATGCAACGTGACGGGGCGACCACATACCTTACGTTCACGAGCAACATGGTCTCCTCCGGGCTACGCGGACTCTTCGCACAATGCATCCGGCTTGGCATCGCCGATGTCATCGTTACAACCGTGGGCTCCGTCGAGGAAGATATCATGCGCGCTCACGGCGAGTCGTTCAGCATCCACGACTTCGACCCGGACGATATCACGCTATACGAGCAAGGCAGGAACCGCGTCGGGAACATACTTATCGAGAACGAGAGCTACCAACGGTTCGAAAACGTCGTCACCGAGCTACTCGGGGACGTCGCCGCGGAGCATGAGCGCATCACGCCGTCAGCACTCTTGGAACGACTGGGCAACGAGCTGGACGATGATGAGAGTATATTAGCACAGGCCGCGCGGAACGACGTACCAATATTCTGCCCCGCGATCACGGACGGCGCGTTCGGCTTCCACCTCTACATGGTCCAGGAAGACCATCCTGAATTCACAGTAGACGTGGTGCGGGACTTTGAAAATGTGCTCTTCTCGAGCAGCCGTGATGCAAAGAAAGGCGTCATCGCCCTCGGCGGGGGCTCGTCGAAGCACCACGCCATCCTCGCCTCGCTCCTCAACGGAGGGATGGACTACGCCGCATACCTCACCACGTCACGCAAGTACAGCGGGAGCATCGGCGGGGCCACGACGGACGAAGCGAAATCGTGGGGGAAGATCCGTGGGGACAGCGACGCCGCGACCGTCATAGGAGACGTCTCTATTACCTTCCCCTTGGTCATGACCCGCGTCCTGGACACGCTCCGCGAGGAGGGCCTCGTGTGAACACACCCGTGTTTGTAACCAGTCGAGCAGCGGTGGTCGACCAGTACAGACGGATCGCTGAGCTCGGCTGCCGTGTGGTGTACAGCAGGAAGACGAACCCGCTCATCTGGGACACGCTGCGAGAGGAGACGGATGCGGATGTCGCGTGTCACAGCTCGACGACGGTACACGACGCCGGAGCTCCCCAACGGACGTGGTACTTCCTACGAGCCGACGATGAACAGGAAATAGAAGCGCTGGCGAGCACAGGAGTGGAGACGTTCGTCGTGGACAATAAAGACGATCTCGACACGGT
>CAYWOP010000067.1:0-4432 GCA_964459935.1 uncultured Methanosarcinales archaeon
TCCGCATTCCTGGGGCCGGTCAGTATAGCAGGGATGAGCATCGACGCCGTACTGAGTGAAGATACGAAGCGACAGTTCACACTCAGGAAGCGAATTGCACAGGAAAAAATCCAGAACCTCGGTGATTTATTAAAGCTGACTCACTCCAACGGGAGAGATGAAGTTACAAACGATAACACTCCATAACATCCGCTCCTACAAGGACGAAACGGTCGAGTTCCCAGAGGGCAGTGTCCTCCTCAGCGGCGACATCGGCTCAGGGAAAACGTCGATACTCCTGGCGATCGAGTTCGCACTGTTCGGCATCCGACGCGGCACACTCACCGGTTCTGATCTGCTCCGCCACGGCGCGCAGCGCGGAACCGTGGAACTCACGCTGGAGATAGACGGGCAGGAATTGACGATACACAGAGAGCTGAAACGCCAGAGCGACCGTATCGCCCAACAACCAGGATATATCGTGATCAACGACCGCAAGTTCGAAGGCACCCCGGTCGAGCTCAAAGCCAAAGTCATCGAACTCCTCGGCTACCCCAAAGCGCTCGTGAGCAAGTCCAAGAGCCTCATCTACCGCTACACCGTGTACACGCCGCAAGAGCGGATGAAAGAAATCATCTACGACGACCCCGAAGACAGACTGGACACGTTGCGGAAAGTGTTCAACATCGACAAGTACAAACGCGTGAAAGAGAACGCCGCCCTGCTCCGACGCGAGCTCAAATCCAAACGTGACGTGCACGAGACCCGAGCGGAAGATTTGGACGAGACCAGGGAGAAACGGGAGGAGAAGCAAGAGCGACTCGAGGAACTTTCGGAGCGGAAGGATGAACTCGCGGAACGCATCGAGGAGCAGGAAGAGACCGTGGAGGAAGCGAGGGAGACGTTGCAGGAACTGGAGGAACGCGCGGAGGACATCAGGGAGCGGAAGAGCAAACTCGAAACGGTACGGTCACGGTTACAGTCGAAACAGGACCGAGCGGAGAACGTGGAGCAGAAGATACAAGAGTTACAAGCGGATATCGAGGACTACGAGGAAGAAGAGAAGATCAGTGAAGACGACGTGGACCGGAAGATCGACAGCGCAGAGCAAGAGCTCGAGAACTACGAAGAAACGCTCTCCCAGATCAAAGAAAAAGTAGCGGTGCGGGAACAACAACGCGACGACGCCCGGGAGACGAAACAGAAGATCAGCGAACTCGACCAATGCCCCTTGTGCAAGCAAGACGTCTCCGAGGAACATATCGAAGAGGTGCGGGAACGCCAGAACGAACGCATCCAGGACGCCAAGGAACGTCTCGACAAAGCGGCGGAGATGCGACAAGCGGTGGAAGAGAAGAAGAAACAAGCGGAGACGAAGCTCGAGAAACTACGGACGTTGCGACAAGAAGCATCCAAACAGCGCGAACGGCGGAAACGGTACAATGAGAAGCAGGAACGCCTCGATGAACTTCAGGAAGACTACGAAGACCTACAGGACGATAACGAAGAGCTGCGGGAACGCGAGGAGGAACTCAGCGACTACGACGAGACCGTCCTGGAACGCCTCACCGACGCGGAGGAAACGTATGACGAGGCGACGGACACGCTCCAAGAACTGGAAGTGGAACTCGCCACGGTCAAGCAGGACGAGGAGAACGTGGACGAAGTCGTACAGGACTTGCAGGAGGAGATCGAGGAGATGGAGGAAGAATCGGCGAAGGCCGAGGAGATCAGCGAGAAGCTCGACTGGCTCCAGGAGTATTTCATACCAACGGTCGACGTGATGGAACGCCACGTCATGCTCCGCATCTACGACGAGTTCAACGAGTACTTCAAGGAATGGTTCAACCGACTCATCGACGACGAAACGCTCCAGGTCCGCCTGGACACGGAGTTCACGCCCACGCTCGTCCAGGACGGGCATGAAACGACGGTGGAGAACCTCAGCGGCGGGGAACGCACCTCCCTCGCCCTTGCCTACCGCCTCAGCCTCACCAAGGTCATCAACGACTTCCTCAGCGCGATCAAGACCAAGGACCTCATCATCCTGGACGAACCAACGGACGGGTTCAGCGCGGACCAACTGGACACGGTACGCGACGTCCTCGACGCGCTCGACGTGAAGCAGGTTATCATCGTCAGCCACGAGCCCAAGCTCGAAACGTTCGTCGACTCCGTGATCAACGTGGTCAAGCGGAACAACGTCAGCACGGTCGAGCAGTAAAAACCTTTAAATACAGTCACTGATGCTCATAGCAATATGAACAGGCAACAAACGGAATACGCGTTCATCATCTTCGTCCTCGCCGTCATCTCCACACTCTTCCTCGTCTCCGACGCCGGTCTCAACAACTCGGCAGGGAGCGCAGCCGACCAGGTCACCGAGCCCGAAGTACACCTCATCAGCCCGTCGGACGCGATCACGCTACGCACGACCGAACCCACGTTCACCTACGAACTCACCAACGCCGACTACGGCGTCTGCTCCGTGATCGTCAACGGGAAAACGATTAACAGGACAAAAGTGCAGCAGACCACAGACGGCACCGCCACAGGCCAAGCAACCGCGGAACTCCCACCAGGAAAGCATACGTGGAAGGTCGAATGCACACTACCGAGTCGAGAGACCGTGTCAAGCACGCTCTGGGACATCACTATCAAACCGGACGCCGAGCCGGACGCCCAACTGCCACCGACGCCCGAAGATCCCGGCAATGTAAATGAGATCACCGGACAGGTAACCGGTGGAACAGGAGATACGAAAGGCCTCACCGGGCTCATCATCGCCATGATCGGCATCGCCGCCGTCATCTGGGGCATCAACCTCTCCTACCGCTCGTAATCCTCGAGTAACAAATTTAATAAAAACATATAGATTCCTCCCGGCATGCTCGACGTCCTCCTCATAGGAAGCGGATCGTACGGGACAAAGCACTACATCAATGCGATTAACGACTCCCATATCCGAGCGCACCATAACGACGTCCGTATCACGACCGCAGTAGATACGCGTGATAGAACCACGGAACTACCAACCGCTGTTGACTTCATCCAGGCAGCAACGCCAGAAAAGTTAGAAAAGAAGCTACAGGAGGAGCCTGACGCGGCCATCATCAGCACACCACCAGAGACGCATAAACAGTATGCGCTCTGGACCATCGAAAAAGGGATGCATACGCTCATCGACAAACCCCTCACGACGAGAGAGGACGCTTCCACGAACATCGACCAAGCCCGCGGGATACGCGACGACTACGACGAGATAACCGACGCTATCGAACAAGCACGGGAAAATACGCCAGATCTTACCGTGCACATCAACTCGCAGAAACGGTTCGATCACAGCGTACAGAAGCTCGCCGAAGTCGTGGCGGAGCTCCCACACGGTGTCACTCACATGATGGGATCCAAAGGGGATGGACAGTGGCGTATGCCCCACGAACTTCTCAACGAGGAATACCACGGATACACGAACGGAACAGGAGTGCTCTCCCACACAGGATACCACACACTCGACATCATTACGCGTGTGATGGAAGCGAGTGACGTGACATACGAAGACGTGACCATCGATGCAACCGTTGACCGCCCAGCGGACATACTGGAACATTTCACAGTGGAAGACCACGAAAACGAGTTCGGCTACACCTCCCAGCACAGCCAGCACGAACTACAAGACCGGCGTGACGGCTACGGCGAAGTCAACCTTAGCGCAACACTCAGCTTCACCGGCGACGCGCGGACCACCGTCCAACTGCAACTACTTCACCACACATTGAGCGAACGCGACAATCACGAAACGCCAGAAGATTTACACACTGATTCCGGGCGTCTAGACCAGGAACACTACACGTTCCACGCCGGAACGTTTGGCTCCCTCAACCTGGAATGCTCCGATCCCGGCATGCACATGATGCCCGAACGGAGTCGATGGAATAGCATGCTCACAGGACGTATCCGAACCGAGCGAGCCGGGCAGTTGAGAAACATCACCGCACACGATAATCAATACATCGGATTTGAAGGGGTAGACCACGCTATCGTCGACGCAAAGCGCCACCGCAGTCTCAACGATTTCTTCAAAGCCATCAGGGACAACGAGGAGGGGAAGAACGCGTTCTCAACGCACGAGCGAACCGTACGACTGATGAGCGGTATATACGAGAGCATAGCGAACGGGTATAATAACCATGATTCCAAGATCACGAGGCGGTTCTAAATAGTTAAAACAACGCGGTCGCTCCCACTCCACGCGGGGCCGTAGTCTAGCTTGGCAAGATACCACCCCGGGGCGGTGGTGATCCCGAGTTCGAATCTCGGCGGTCCCAGAAGGCGATCCTCTTCTCTCCACGACAATCCTCGAGGAAAATGTATATAAAGGTGTACCGACCCTGGCTACAGCGTGGGAAGGATGACGAATCATACTTTTATTCTGGCCATACTACTCATCACA
>CAYWOP010000067.1:4442-5166 GCA_964459935.1 uncultured Methanosarcinales archaeon
ACCGCTCGTAACGGCGTTCGAAGCAACGATCAGCGAGGAGCAAAATGACATCTTCCGGAACGAGACCGCAACGTACTCCCTGACCATCACGAACACGGACGGGTTCAACGACACGTACACGATAAGCACGCGTGATCCGAACTATATCGTGGATACCAGGCCGAACCTGGGTTCGATCGCACCGTTCAGCAGCAAGACCTACACGCTCACCATATCACCAAAGCGAGGCGTCGACACAGGACCCTCCGCCGTACCCGTGAAGATACGCAGCGCACAGACCGGGAAGTTCCTCAACAAGAACCTCCTGCTCAACATCAAACCCCGCACCCCGTTCGGCGGAGAATACGCGCCCAGCATCGACTTGACCGTCCGCGTCCCCGAGATCGTCGACCCTCGTGATAACGTTCCCGTGACGATAGAGATGGACAATCAAAATCCACGGGACATGCCCAACCTCACCCTCAACGTCAAGAGCATCTTCACCACACGGTCCTTCACCATCAACATGCCACCCCTGGGGCAACGCCAGAAGAACGTCATATTACCAACACCACGCGACCAACGACCAGGCATCTACGACGTCACGGTACAGTTGATAGAAGAGAACGTGACCGTGAGCGAGACCGTGCAGGAGTTCGAGATCAAAGGCTACCGCGACGTCGAGCGCAGCATCCAACGCGGCAGCAACTTCTTCCGCATCACCAAGACCTACAGCTACGAGAAC
>CAYWOP010000068.1:0-5040 GCA_964459935.1 uncultured Methanosarcinales archaeon
CAGGTCTGCCATGCACGCGTCCACGCCGGCGAACCGTTTGTACGTCTCCTTCACGTGTCGTATTTCCGTGACGAGCACGCCGTACGGCCCGGTGATGACACGGCCGCACTCCATGTGTATGTCAGCACTCACCGAGGATTCCTGATACTCTTCGTGGATACCATCGGCGACTCTTCCATATGACACAGCTTCCTCCTCGGGCCGGTAGGGTATGCCGATGCCGCCGCCGAGATTGATGAAATCGATCGTGACTCCGGTCTCGTGCTCGACCCGCTCCGCGAAGTCGAACAAAATCTGAGCGTTCTCGATAAGCACGTTCTTATCCAGTTCGTTACTGATGATCATCGCGTGCAGGCCGAACCGTTCCACCTCTTCCTTCAGTTCTGCGTAGGCACCGAGGAGTTGCTCGTCCGTGCTGCCGAACTTCGCCTCCTCCGGTTCACCGATGATCGCATTTCCTTCCACTTGAGGCCCTGGGTTGTATCTGAAGCAGAGCGTGTCCGGGATACCGATCGCATCGCGGAGCAACGGTACGTGGCCTGTATCGTCCAGGTTGATCACCGCGTCCAGCTCCGCCGCTTTCCTGTACTCTTTAATCGGTGTGTCGTTGCTGGTGAACATCACCTCCCCTCCGGAGAAACCAGTGCGTTCGGCGAGGACGAGCTCGGCCTTGCTGCTACAGTCCACTCCCAACCCTTCATCCCTGAGTATCTCCAGTATCTGTGGATTCGGGAGTGCTTTCACGGCGAAGAATTCACGGAAACCGGGGAGAATGTTGAACGCGGAGAGAAATGATCGTACGTTCTCGCGGATGCCCGCCTCATCGTAGATGTAGAACGGAGTTTCCTCCCGCTCGGCTATCTCCAGCAGTCGCTGCTCTCCTATCGGTAATGACATACGCGAAACTATCTGGAAAGAATATTTTAAACGTTCGCGTCACTCGATCGCGGTGCGTTCCGCCTTGAACTTCCCCGCGATATCCACGAGGTCGACGTGGCCGAGGAACAACCCGCGGCAGCAGTAGCGCTCCAGGCCGAGGTCGTCCATGACCTCGCCCTCGTCCTCACCGTCGTCCACGCGTTCCTTATATTCCTGGTAGAGGTGGCCGACCGGTTTGCCGCAGCTGAAACATCGCACTGGTATAATCATAGCATATCACCTGTAACTCTTCTGCCGTTTCGCTCTCGCCTGTCCCTGGTTGCCGGGCTTGCTCGGTTCCTTCTGCCGCACGTCGGCGACGAGCAAGTGCCTGTCGTACTCTTCGAACTTTGCCTCTAATGACGGTTCGTACTCGACGAGGCAGCGGGCGATGGCGAGTCGGGCCGCTTCCGCTTGACTGTTCACACCGCCGCCGGAGACGTTCACCTTGATATCCACTTCCTCAGCGATATCTTCAGCGAGGATGAGCGGTTCCTTCATCTTCATCCGGTACATCTCCGGTTCGTACGTGTCGATGGCGAACTCGTTGATCCTGACCCTGCCCTCCCCTTCTTCAAGGGTGGCGCGTGCTACTGCAGTCTTCCGTTTGCCGCTCTTGTGGATCACGTCTGTCATACTGTCGCTCCCAGTTCTTCACTTACGCGTTTGAGCCTGATGTATTTGAGGTTGTCGAGCTTGGACACGTCGGCTTCCTCCACCGTCGTCGTTGCTTCGCCTTCCAATTCATTAGGGACGCCGACGTGGCACTTCACTCTGCTCAGTGCTTCTTCACCGCGTGGCTTCTTGTAGGGTAGCATGCCTCTGATCGTCCGTTTCAGTATCCTGGCTGGGTGCTTGGGAAAGAACGGTCCTTTCCGCGGTGCGCCTCGTTCTCGTTTGTGACGGTACTTCTCGAGTATCTGCTGTTCGTCGCCCGTTATTATCGATTGTTCGCTGTTCACGATGTGTACGTCTTTGCCGAGGAGTGCGTGCTCTGCTGCGTGGCTGGCCACGCGTCCCATGACCTTGTCTTCTGCGTCGATGATCATCCTATGATGCGCACCTCGTCACCGTCCGGGTTGTCTTCCATGAGTTCATGGAGCGTGAGTGCCTCGCCGTGTTCTTCGATCTTCCGCTCTGCGGAGGAGCTGTAGTCGAACGCTGCGACGGTCAGCTCTGTGGTGAGTTCACCGGTGCCGAGTACCTTGCCCGGTACGACGACCGTGTCGCCGTCGCTGCAGTTCCGTTCCAGGTGGTAGATGTTCACTTCGCGTCGTTCCCTGCTGGGCTTGTCCAGGTCGTCTGCTATGCGGTCCCAGATCGCCGCTTCCTCTTCGTCCGATACTCGTCTGAGTTCTTTGATGAGTTCGAGCATCCTTGCGTTCTTCGTCGCTTGCATCGTGTTTACCTGCGGGGGCGAGGATTCGAACCCCGGAAGGCACTAAGCCACTGCGCCCTCAACGCAGCCCGTTTGACCACTCCGGCACCCCCGCGTGAGCGGTCAGAGACCTCCCAGTGCTTCTTGGAGTTCATCGAGGCGGTCGTTGTGGATGCGGACCGCTTCGGCCAGCATGTCCTTCGCTGTTAACTGACCCCATGGCTCGATGAACATGATGAAATCATCTCGTTCTTCATACGTTACTGCTCCGTCCGTTGCTTCTTCGATTGATTCGTCGATGACGTCGTTGTGGATGAGCGCGTCTTCGTCGGTGGTGAGGTCGCCGTCTTCCACGGTCAGACCGGGATACTGCTCTGCGAGTTCGTCCGCGTTGTCCGGTTGGTCTTCGATAGTTACATGGGGATAGTGCTTGTACCAGGCGAGGCCGGGGCTCCATTTCGTGTGTTCCGAACCGCGGCCCATGATGGCCTCCATCTCGCATTCGATCGCCTGGCCGGGTTCGAGCGTGGTGATCGGCGTTTCGGGATACACCGGTTCCACTTGTGCATCCTGTATCTCCATATCTCCTGCGACGACGGTCACCTGTTCTTCATCCGCTTCCTGCTCGAGCGTGATCGTGAGCGGATCGCCCCCAACTTCGTATGTATCCAGATCTGTGGTGAGCGGGACGAGTCCGAGGCGGTGCGCTACGATCTCATCATATAGTATGGAACTGTTCTGTCGGAACTCCACGTCCTCGACCGCGAGTACAGGGACTTCGTCGATGACGACGCGTCGTATCGTGTTCATGTACTGTGGCGTCGTGTCCTCGACATGGAGCACGACTTGCTCTCCCTCCTCTAGTAATTCGATGTTCATACGCGTCGACCTCGCTTCCCACCTTTCGGCCTGCACCCGCCGTGTGGTTTGGGCGTGACGTCTTGGATCTTCCCGATCCGGATGCCTTCCTTGCTGAGTGCGCGGATGGCCGCTTGCGCTCCCGGCCCAGTATTACTAGGACCGTTGTGACCGCCGGGGGCGCGGACCTTGACATGTAATCCAGTAACTCCTTTGTCCTGGATCTCTTCCGCGACCTGCTTTGCGGCCATCATCGCTGCGGTGTTACTGGACTCTTCCCGGTCGCTCTTCGCGACCTGTCCACCGCTGGCGATGCTGAGCGTCTCCGCTCCTGTTATATCTGTAATGTGTATGATCGTGTTGTTGTACGATGATTTGATGTGGGCGACGGCCCAGCGTACTTTACTCGCCATCCTGTACCTCCTCGAAGAACTGGTCGATCATCTCGTCCTTCAGGTCGTTCGTGGAGAGCTCCACTCCCCATTCCTCCATGGCCCATGCTTTCATCTCGTCTTTCGTTTTGTTGGCTACGGTGGATCGTGCCGGGATTTCCTTCTCAGAACTCGAACTTTCCTCGTCGCTCTCTTCGGTCTCGTCTGTCGTCTCTTCCGAGTCTGTTTCTTCCGTGGTAGTATCGCGCTCGTCCGTTTCTTCCGAATCTGCTTCGTGTTCGTACTCGTCATCGCGGGTGAAGTCGTACGTGTAGATATACGCGGTCGTGTCCGGTTCTATCTCCCTGTCGGGATACGTGGTCTCGAACACGGCGATGAGGTCTTCGACTTCTTCGTAGGTAGCGCCGTGGGCCTCGTCCTGCAGGTCGATGTCGCCGATGGAGAGCGCTTCGATATCTTTGATAGTGGCGGTACCGAACACGTCGCCGGTCTGCTCGTTCTCGAACGCGACCGTATCGCCTTCGTTCACGTCCGCTTCGTCGAGTTCGTACGTTTTTGTCTTCCCATCGAGTATCTGCTCGACGACGTCAGGGTGGAACTGCAGGGTCGTTGTTGGCCCGGCTGTTCGTTCTTCGGTGGAGGCGATCTCGTCCACTTCCTCCACGTCCTCCTCCACGTGATCGGTCGCGTGGTCCTCTTCCACCCGCTCAGGATGCATCTCATCTTGGAACGGTGAGTCCTGTGCGAACCCGATCGATTCGCCGCGTTCCACCAGGTATGAAGGAACGTCGACCGTGTCACCGTTGACCGTGATGTGTTCGTGGACGACGAACTGTCTGGCTTGCTTGGGCGTGCGTGCCAGTCCTTCCTTGTACACGCGGGTCTGGAGTCGACGGTCAAGGATGCTCTCGACGCCGAGTGCTAGGACGTCGTCCATGCTGTCGTCCTCTGTGATGATCTTGAGCTTGCGGAGCCGCCGCATGAGCTGTCGTTCTTCGCGGTCTGCTTGCGGGCCGCTCGTGGCGTTGAGTTTCTTGACTTGGTCTTTGAATCCTTTCAGTAGTGAGTTCATCCGCCAAATCTCTTCCTTGTTCTTCAACCCGTACCGTTGCATCAGTTGCGTTTCTGAGTCGATACGGTTGTCTTCCCACGGGTGTGTCGGCGTGTTGAAGTGTTTGCGGAGCTGTTTCGTGTCACCCATTACTCTTCAGTCACCTCTTCTCTGGAGACGCCGAGGCTGCCCCCGCCGCTGTGGCGGAAGTTGCCCTTGGTCTGCTGGCCGCGGACCGGGAGCCCCATCTCGTGCCGCCGCCCGCGGTAGCAGCTGATTTCCTTGTATCGCCTGATATCGAACTCCTCAGTGAGATCGAGATCTGAACCGATAACATGCCGGTCATCACCTGTCTCCCGGTCCTTCCTCCGGTTCCGCGCCCACGACGGGATGTCGACATCGTCGGGATTGGCGATGACCTCTTCGATGGTCTCCCGTTCATC
>CAYWOP010000069.1:0-4907 GCA_964459935.1 uncultured Methanosarcinales archaeon
TGCATGAAGAGCTGCTGTCCGACCCACGGTCCGAGTGTGCCGGGTCGACGTCGTCCTTTTTCGCTCTTGTGTGGTTTCAGACCGATCCCGAACCGTTTCACCGGGCCTTGGGTGCCTTTACCTTTTGTCACGCCGTGTGTGTCGACGAGGTCGCCCTCGGTGAACAGTTCGGTGATGGGTATCTCCTGTCCTTGTTTTTCTTTGACATACTGAAGTTTCTCTTCCATGCTCCCGCCGAGGTGGACTTCGAAGAGTTCCGGTTTCTTCTTACTGAGCCCGGTCTGTGCCGGGATTGTGTGTACCGTTATTGTTACATCGTCATAGTCGACGTCAGTCTCGATCTCCTGTGTTTCCGATGGAGTGTCGACGGCTCGTTCGAGATCTTGATGGTCCCCGATGAACGCTTCGTCGGCGACGATGCGCTTGCCACGGTCTTCGATGTAGAACCGGACGGTGGCGATGCGGAGCGGTGGTGTTTCGAGGACTGTCACGGGGAACGGTACTTCGTCTCCGTTCGTGGGGCTGCCCTCGCGTTTGTCGACGCCCATAACGTGTGTCATGCCCACTTTGTACCCCGCGAACGCGAGCGGTTGTGCTTCGTTGCTGTCGGGCCAACTGTTGATACGTGGGACTGGCGAGCTGGCGCGGTTCCGCGGCCAGTACTGCATGCTTCCGCTGCGTGGTTTGTGTTTGTCTGCCATGGTCATGCCATACCTGAGAGTGAGCGGTTTCGGTACGTCGTGTGCTTGCAGCGTTGTAACCGCCTATTGGGAGCCGTCATCCGAGAACTGCGCTGCACGATGACTGGCTCTTCTCAGGCCGTGTCCTCTCGGACAGAGCAGCGGAACTTAGAGGGTTTTATAAAGGTTGTGGGTTTCGCCGGCCACACCCCATGTTTCATGCAAAAGATTGTTTAATGGGGAGTCGGCGGCATGTGTTATGTACAATACGCTGATGGCCATGGCTTTCGGCAACATGGGCATCATGCTGTGGCTCTACCAGAAGTTACGGTTTCACGAGGCAACCTGGGCCACTACCCTCCCGCTCATCTGTTTCATCATCGCCGCGTATTACGGCTTCCGCGGGTTGAAGAATGATGATAGCGCGTTGGGCCTGTTACCGTTCATGATCGGCACCTTCGCGGCACTGTATAGCTTCTCCCTGGTCCTGCGTTGGATCTTCGGGCCTGGAATTATCAAGGCAGGAGCGCGAGCAATACTGGACTTTCTCACCGGGTTACGAGAGAGCCTGACTTGACAGCGCGACGTACGCCGATATTCAAGGATCTTGTGATGCACGGGCCACGTGGTTTTAAAAAGCAACGGAGCTTTAGCGATTATATGGAAGGGATCGATGCCGACGAGATAACCGAGGACGAGCTCAGTCTCAACGACGGACAGGATAGCGATACGATGAGCATGCTGGACCAGGTCGCGGACCTCGCGAACCGGTTCCGCACGGATATGTCGCTCACCGATTCAGGTATTGAAGGATTACATGAGCTGAAGAGCGATCTTCGCAACGCGACCGCTCAGGAACACGATGATGTCGGTGAAGCGTTGGACGTGGAGCTGGCGGACTCGGTCTCGATGGAAGAAGAGTAGTTCTGTCGCTTATGGCTTTGTGAACGTGTACCATCTCGGTGATTCGACGGGTTTCTCTAATCTGTACCTCTCCTTTTCGCTGCCGGCATGGTATGCTGTGTATGCGAAGGGGGCTCCGAGTGTAAGGACTTGTAGGCTCATACCTGGGTGGTCTGAACCGAACAGTATGGCTGATGCGTACGCGCACACTCTGCTCATATAGTATAACGATTCTGGACCGTTAAGTGATCCTGTTCGTTCATCGTACTTTGTGCGGACATTCTGGACAATCTCGCTCTTCGTGTCACGGAGGGTTTCCCGCAGAGTCGGCCAGTCGTCCATCTCATCTTTGACCTGATCTACCACACCCTCCAGGTCGCTCGTGACGTTACGAATCGCTCTCGTCGGAATCTCGCTCATGACATGCCTTCGCATAATTGATTGGGTTTTTGAATCTATCGCAGACCTCCTCGTCGCACTTCACGCCCATGTCCACGTAGTACCCGTCGTGGTGGCAGTTCGGCGGTGGGACGGGGTCCTTGTTCTTCGCGTAGTTGAGCTGGCCCTGGATGTAGACCTCCCGTAGCGATTCGGGGTTGTTCTCGTTCCATTCATACAATAGGTCTTCGACCTGTTCCATGGTCCATCCGCAGCTGCGGAGGAAATTGATGAGTATGAAGACCGCTCGTTTTCTCCCATCATCGAGTCCGGAGAGTATCTTCTGCATGCACGGTGGGAAGCAGTCCGTGCCGATCGCTTCCTCTGGAAGATCCAGGTGTTCCTTCCGTTCCGTTTCCTCGTCGTCCTCGATCTCCGGTTTGTGGTCGAAGGCACGGACGAAGAGGTCGTGCGCATCACCGTCGGCGATGTCCCGCGGGCAGAAGTCCGTTATAGTATCGATGTTCTCAGGCTCGGCGAACCGTTTCTCGAACTCCAGGATGTGCGATGGATTCACCGGGATGCTGACGAGCTCGCTCGTCTCGTGGAAACTGTACGGCATACGGTAGAGATGTCTTGATGTAATCAGGAGGGTGTCCATCTCGATGAACGGGTCCACGTTGAGGTCCATCGTCTTCGCCCCGTCAGCATCGGTCCTGGCGACCTTGAGCTCCTCCGGGGCGACGTCGACTTTGTCGCTGATCGCATCGAGGTCCCCGCCTTCGCGTTCGATGATCTGTTGCTTCACGGGTTCGCGGATCAGAAATTTGAGATACTCAGCGATGCGACGCGGGGCTTCCGGGAACATGTCGCTCGCGTCCTCCTCGCCCACGGTGTCGGGAAACGCTTCCCACGGGATGGCGATGTGGAACCCTTTGTTCCCGGAGAACTTGACGCTCACGCTCTCCACGCCGCAGTACCGCATGGCCTTGACGACGTAGTGCGCGGTTATCTTGCTGTACTGGAAATACGGACAGTCGAGGTCGATGAGCAGGTCCCACCCTTTCCGCAGTTCGTCGCGCTCGTCGCGTTGCATGTCCGCTCGGAGCGCTGACGGGTTGGTCCAGAGCTCTTCCGAGCAGTGGAAGCTCGTGGCGCGTTGCTTCGCGAGTTCGAGCACATCGTTGGGGTAGGAGAGGACTTGCGGGCGTTGTCCGAAGCCCTGCTCGCCGTACTTGACCGCGACCTCCTTGTCCTCGGCGTGCTCGACGATCGCTTCCTGGACGTCGTCCCGCTTGTAAAAGGACAACGTCTTGGATATGAACATACTGCGGGCAAGTGGAAAACCGTCTTAAAAGTTACGCTTGGTCGTGTCCAGAGCACGTAGTTTTTTATATCGCTGCCGCTGGCTTGGGTATATGCAGGTGGAGGTCGGCGAGCTCCTCGAGCACATCACTGCTGCGTTGCACAAGCCGGTCTACGTGGAGGGCGCCGATGACCGGGAGAGTTTGGAGAAGCTCGGCTTCACGGACGTACGGACCTGCACGGAACCGACGTACCGGTTGGTGGAGGAGTGCGAGGCGGACGAGATACTGATACTGACGGATCTGGACAGCGCGGGGAAGCGGCTGTACAGCAAGCTCCAGTCCGCGTTCACACGCCACGGTATCACCATCGACAACGACCTGCGACACGTCCTCTTCCGAACGGACCTGCACGAGATAGAAGGGCTGTACAACTTCGTCAGACGCAATATAGCTCCGCATCGCCTCCGGCGACACCTGCCGCTGACGATCTAACGCGTGAGGTCGACGACGTCTGCATTCATAGAATCCTCGAGGTGTTTGACCAGGCGTTCAAGTCGTCCGCCGACGACGTATCGATTTGCTCTAGCCAAGTTGGGTTCTTGTACCAGTAGGAAGAGTTGATTGCTCACTAGTTTTGCTCCGCGCTGTGTCTCCATGTCATGATACGATGCTCCGACATCCACGTGGTAGACCCCTACTTTATCATCGAAATGATATCTCCGCTTCTCCGAGTCGCTCGGGACCACAATGCTAGGATTAGCTGCGTGGATGTAATGTTCACGAGAAGAGAACTCTTCTGCCTCCTTGTCAAACGTTTCTTCGAAGTACTCTCGTGGGGTTATCACAAGTGTAGAATACATACGTATCTATGTGAGAACATCGCTTTTATAGCTTCGCTAATCTATATAAACCGTTTCTCCGTTGATGTGCACGATGAAGAATCAGATCAAGACCATCGTCCTCTTGGGCGCTCTGAGCGGGTTGCTGCTCTGGATAGGCAGTCTCTGGGGAACGTCGGGACTGCTTGTCGCGCTCATCTTCTCACTTGTGATGAACATCGGGAGTTACTGGTACAGCGACAAGATCGTGCTCCGCATGTACAACGCACAACCGGTTGATGAGAGCTCGGATATCTACCAGCTCGTCGAGCGCCTCACCGACGACGCGGGCATCCCGATGCCCGATGTCTATATCATACCGAAGGACACGCCCAACGCGTTCGCGACGGGTCGTAATCCGGAGCACGCGGCGGTGGCGTTCACGCAGGGCATTCTGAAACTCTTGGATGACGAGGAACTGGAGGGCGTCGCGGCGCACGAACTTGCTCATATCCGTAACAGGGATACGTTGATTCAGACGATCGCGGCGACCATCGCCAGCGTAATATCTTACATAGCAATGATGGCACGGTTCGGCGCGTTGTTCGGCATGGGCGGTCGTGACCGCGGCGGTGGGTTCCTCGAGCTGATAGCGCTGGCCGCCGCCTCGATCCGACAACCCAGTGTCGAGCTGGAACCGCCATTCGAGACGTCGTGTCACCCGGTCGGCAATCCGCACCTGGGTTCGCTCGACTCCAGGCATGATCGTAAACTCCGAGAGTTCGACGACGTCCCGAACCTCCCGCTCGATTCGGCCGAGC
>CAYWOP010000070.1:0-4878 GCA_964459935.1 uncultured Methanosarcinales archaeon
GGCATGCTCGTGGTCTGCTGAGGATATCCACTTGCTCGGGGGTAGCTTCGGCGGGAGCGTCGTGCTCGTTGCTGGGGCGAAGCTAGATGTGGACAAGATAGTAGCGGTAGCGCCCGTGGCTGACTGGGGCACGCACTTTGACGAGACGGAGGAGGGCAAGGAGTTGCTCCGCGGTGCCATCGAACGGGTGTGGGACGAGCTGTGGCGCGTGCCCGAGGAAGAGTGGGAGAGTCTGGAGCGGAGCGACCTCAGCCCTGTCGACTACGCGGACGAGTTGCGGGAGAAACACGTCTTGCTGATACACGGCGAAAAAGACAAAATCGTACCGATCGAGGCTTCGGAACGACTCGCAGAAGCGATCGGCTGTAGGTTGATGCGTATCGACGACGAGCATCGGGGGTCGAGCGTGGTCGGGGAAGCACCGGTACGCGAGACCGTGCTCGAATTTTTCGGTTGACCTGGATTCTATAGAAACCTTTTCCTTTTCCGATGTCGTCGCATGTGTGTCTGAACATGATGGATGGTTGAGAGACATGTTTTCTGGTGGCCGCAGTACGCGTTCCTTGCAGCAGCGAGCTTCCAGTTCTACGGATATCGCGACAACTCGAAATTTTTTACAATATAGAAAATAAATCTGTCCGCTTCTTTTAAATACGTGTGTCGTTGCTATCAGATATATGCCCGAAGACGAAGAACCTGAATACGTGGCGGTCATCAATCAAGAGGATGTGACCGACGAGGTCAGAGACATCGCCATCAACTACGACCCGCTCAACCGCTCTGGCGACCAAGGGTTCCATGTCACCGACGAGGGTGATTTACACATCGACCCGGGTAAGGTGATGGAAGCACACAAGCTCATCCAGAAAAAGATTCCCAACGACGCTATCAGGATCTTACCGCTCGCCTCCGAGACAGGAACTTTAGTACATCAATACGGCGAGAATGCGTTCCGACTTTACGAACTACCCGTTCCCAAGCAGGACAAAGCCGTGGGCATCATCGGTCGGAACGGCATCGGCAAGAGCACAGCCGTGCAGATCCTCGCCGGCGTGATAGAGCCGAACCTCGGCCACTATGAAGAAGGACCAGCGGACCCAGAGGAACTCGTCGAGCACTTCAAAGGAACGGAAGCGCAAGCCTTCCTACAACGCCTCAACCAGAATCAAGTGGATGTGGAGTACAAACCGCAACGCGTCGAACTCATCCCGAAACAGTACGATGTCACGTGCGGCGAGCTCCTCGAGAAAGCGAACGAACGGGACAACCTGGATGAGGTCACGGACGCGCTCGACATAAGCCACATCATGGATAACGGAGTGGACGAGGTTAGCGGGGGAGAACTCCAACGCCTCGCCATCGCCGCGACGCTCGTGAAAGACGCTGACGTGTACGTGTTCGACGAACCCGCGAGCTACATGGATCTCCACCAACGCCTCCACGTCAGCCAGTACCTCAACGACCAGGCGAGCGATGAACGATCGATCGTCGTCATCGAACACGATCTGATAATACTGGACTACCTCGCGGACCTCACCCATCTCATGTACGGCGAACCAGGTGCTTACGGCGTGGTGAGCAACCTCAAAAGCACCAAAGCCGGGATCAACACGTACCTCCAGGGATACCTCCAGGATGAGAACGTGATATTCCGCGACCACGAGATCACGTTCAACACGCGCAGCCACACCGACACCGGAACAGCAGCCGAACTCACACACTGGGACGAGTTCCGAACGACGAAAGGCGACTTTACCCTACAGGCCGAGGACGGATCACTCCACGAACAAGAGATCATCGGCGTCCTTGGTGAGAACGGCATCGGCAAGACTACCTTCGTCGAGACACTCGCGGAGGAACTGCACATCGACGTCGCACACAAACCACAGTATCTCCAACCCGATAACGCGACGGTCGAAGACTACCTCCACCGCGCCGTGCGACGGTACGAACACGAACTCATCAACACGCTGGAACTGGATAACGTCTTGGAAAACGAACTGGACGACCTCAGCGGCGGCGAGCTACAACGCGTGATGATCGCCAAGACGCTCGCCGCAGACGCAGACATCTATCTCTTCGACGAACCCAGCGCGTACCTCGACGTGGAACAACGCATCCGCACGAGCGAAGTCATTACCGACTTCATACAGCACAACGAAGAAGCAGCCATCGTCGTCGATCACGATCTTTTGTTCCTGGACTACCTTAGCGACCGCCTCCTCGTCTTCCACGGTACAACCGGCGAACACGGCAGAGCCACCGGGCCGCACACCATGCAGGACGGGATGAACAAGTTCCTTAGGAACCTCGGTATGACGTTCCGCCGCGATCCGCAGAACAACAGGCCAAGGGCGAACAAACCGGGAAGTGTCAAAGACAGAGAGCAGAAAGAAGCAGAACAGTACTACTACACCTGACCGGATATAAAAAGCAGCAATACCATTAATAGCGTGATGCCGGCTCAGGAACGACCGGACGAAGCACTGCACGAACTCGGGACACTGCCGAAAAGCCTTCCCGACACCCTCATCACACACGGATCCCAACGCGACGAACGCCGCGCGTACATCATCGATGAACACGCCCGCGACCAGAGCACCACGGAACTCTGGAAACGCCTGCGACGCAGCATCGAAGACATCCTCCGGAACGTACAGCACGACAGGACAGAACATCCGCCCATACGCGGCTACCACGCCACACCGTTGGACGAACCGCTTCCGAAGCTCACGCTGGAACGCTACGGCGAGACGGACGGTACTGAACCGAGCTATCTGATCGCCTGGCCAGGACTCGACATGGGCGCAGGGCTCGAACGGACTGTCGTCAACGGCACGGCACGACGGCTCGCCGAGATACAGCCCGACCGAACGGATCTCGAACTCCGCGACGTGCAACGGAACGGCATGGTGAAGAAGCTCACGACCCGGATCAACAACGCCACGATAGCGAACGCGTATACCGAGGCCGTTGTGAGAAATCTATCAGAGGAGTACGGGTGAATGAATATCAACATAGCTGAAGCGTATCTTCGCCACGCACTCACCATCACAGCAGCACTCTTCCTCCTCATCACAGCGTTCTACATTCCCTATTACGACACGAACTTCCATAGAGCAAATACGGGCGCAGTGGAGAACGCGACGCAGATCCACAGCGACCTCATGCAGTACCTGAACGAAGACTACTTCGGCTACGAACGCACACACCTCATCGACAGCTTCACAAAGCGAGAACAAGCACACCTCAAAGACGTGAAACTCCTCATAGACCTGATATGCATACTCTACTACATGCTCAGCGTCCTCCTCATAGGACTCCTCTACTACCTCCCCGTGTCGGCGATACTGCTGAGTCTCCGGAACGCAGGCATCGCAGTGGTCGTAATGGTCGCACTCATCGGAGCAGTGGCACTGATCAACTTCAGCGCCGTATGGAACGCCTTCCATCATATTTTCTTTCCACAGGGGAACTGGCGGTTCCCCGCTGACAGTCTCCTCATACAGCTCTACCCAGCAGGATACTTCCAGGCCTTTGCGCAGCGCTTCGGCCTCTACGCGCTGACGTTCGGGATACTGAGTATCATGATAGGAGCTTGCAGAAAAAGAGAAGGAAAAAATTCGGTGTGGTTACTTCCATAACCACCCGAGGACGCCCTTGCTCCGCTTGGCCTGCTCGGCGCGTTGCTGCCATCCTTGACTCTCGTTCTGCAAGGTCTCGATGCGTTCCTGCATGAAGCCCTTCACCGCTTCACTGCAGTTCTCGCACTCGTCCAGGCGGTCCTGGAGTGACCGGACGCGCTGCAGCGTCTCGTTCGCGTTCTCCTCCAGGCTATCCGCCGCGCGGTGGTTCATACCGAACAAGGCTCGGGAGATGCCGCCGCGTCGACCCAATTCCTCTTCAGCCTCGACCGCTTCCGTGGAGGAACGGTTGATGTCCTGAGCGATCTGACTGACCTGCGGGCCGATGCTGGTGAGGTTCCCAGCCTGTTTCAGCGCGGAGACCGTGCTGTGGATCTTCTGCGCCTTCGCGACGCTCTCTTGCGCCTGGTCGATGCCCGGCGCGGTCACGTTCTTCTCAGCGAGCTTCTGCTCGATCTCCTCGAGCCGTTGCTGTGCCCGAGCAGGGCCCACGTTCTCAGGAGGGCCTTGGCGCTGGTTTCCTTGGATACGGGCCTCCCCCGATCCATTCTGTTGCGCTGCACCGTTGCTCTGGCCTCGGCGCGTCCGTGCCTGCTGGGTACGTTCCTGCTGTTGCTCCGTTTCCATCGTTTCGTTGCCACCAGTCTCCGGTGGTTCCTCCGGTGGCTCCGGTGGGCTTGGCATCTCCTGTCCGTGGCTGTTCGCGGCGACGAACGTCACCACGAGCAGTGCTACTGCAACTGTTCCTATCTTTTTCATCGTGTATCACCTCAAACACTGTCTAATGTTGCCGCCCGCCCGTCGTATCTCGACGAGTAACTCACGGGCGGTGCTGTGAACCTGTCGTAATGCTCTGTGTGCTCGTTCTGGCTGTGACTGCTCGACGTGCTCGTCCGCTGTGGAAAGATGCTCTCTGAGCTCGGCCAGCAGTGTCTGTGCTCGAGCGGACTCCGTCGTGTTGACCGCGCATGAGAGCTTGTTCTCGAGCTCTGTCGACTGATTTACGACCTCTGCTACGCGCTGTTGATACGTTGCTTGGATATCCCGTTCCAACCGGCTCTCGACGTTGGACCACGTCGCCTGTGCCTGACGTGCGATCCGCCGCAGTCCCTGCTGCGTCTGCACGTCGTCTATCCGCTCGTCCAGGCGTCGGAGTTTCCGCTCCGCCCGCCTGACCGCCTCGCTCTTCGTCCTGTTATCTACATAGTCGAAGCGATCCAGCATCTCCTCCAGT
>CAYWOP010000071.1:0-4848 GCA_964459935.1 uncultured Methanosarcinales archaeon
TATCACCCCCAACGCCCAAACCCCCAACGGCGGTGAAGGCGTACTCCCCTCTCCTCCGACCCCCTCGGAGGAGATTTTTTCTCTTTTTTCTTTGTTCTTTTACATTTCATATCTACTGCTAACCCGTGACACTGTGCATAAATTTTGAGCAACGGCGAAACCTTGCACAATATATTTGCAATATAGAAAGAAAATGCGATGAGAAACGGAAGAACTAAAAGGAACGCGTCGATACGGCGAGGTATGCAGCTCGATGACTACGTTGAAGCACGTTTCAACCAAGCTCACGAGTCTTATCGAGAGCAAGTAGACGAAGGCCTCTGGGAAAGTGAGGAACAGGTTATCGAAGAACACTTTACCGGTTCCAAAGTACTGGACCTGGGCTGCGGTACCGGCCGCACAAGCTTCGCCCTCGAAGCCCAGGGCTACACGGTGACAGCGGTCGACGTCGCGGAGGAGATGATCGCGACTGCTCGCGAGGTCAAGCAAGAACGAGACGAGGATCCGATGTTCCACCACGGGGACGCACGCGACCTCCCGTTCGATGATGACACGTTTGACAACGCGCTCTTCTCGAACAACGGGTGGACGCAGATACCCGGAAGGGAGGACCGCCTGGCCGCGCTCAGAGAGGTACGCCGAGTGTTGCACGAAGAAGGAACGTTCATCTTCACCACTCCCGTCAGGGAATGGCAAGGATGGCGCTGGTTCTGGACCAAGCAATGGATCAAGGTGAAACTGCTGAAACCACTTGGATTTGACATCAAGGAAGGGGAGTTCGGCGATCGGTTCTTTACTGAAGCGGATGACCTTACGTACGATGAACCACAGTTCATCCATATCCCAGCAGTACAGGATGTAAAGGAAGCCCTGGAAGAAGCAGGATTCGAGCTGGTCTATAATGAAAGAGTGAACGACATCGCGGGACACCGCACGCACAATCCGATGCTCTACGTCTCTCGACCAGACTGAGCGCGGTGCAGTAAATACTGGGCTGTCTCAATATCCTCGCGGAGCATGCGCAGTATCTCATCCTGCGACGAGGCGAACACATCCTGTTCGATATCTTCTACATACGCCATGCGTTTCACCAACCAAACGGTGTTGGTAAGGTAGGCGATAAGCCGCAGCGTAGGTGAGAGCGCACCGTGGTAGTCATATGCGTGGAGGAATGCGGTTCGCAGCGTATCACCAGTGCCATGTCGGAACTCGGCGTAGTTGAGGAAGAACGCAGGTCCCCACTGTTCGATACTGCGGCGAGAAGCTTCCCAGTCCACGAAGCGTAGATCGTCTTCGTGCCGGAAGATGTTGTCTAGATTCGGGTCCGTCTGTGTCAGTACCGATCGGGACGTTCCAGCAGGTAAGGGTAGTGACTCGCTTGCCGATAGTATGGTTTTCCAGGAATTTCGTAGATCGCTAGGGAGCAGGTGTCGATGTTCGCGGTAGGGCTCGAGTATCTCTTCTGAGCGGATAGTCCGAAGCCATGCTTTGCGGTCTTTGCTCCCCTCCGCTGTGGCATCATGCAGTTCACGATACCATCGACCCGTTATAGCGGCAAGCTCGATATCGAGTTCAGATGGCGTGTCTCCAGCAAGATATTCCATGACGAGGTATGACCTGTCCAGTATTTCCTGTGAGGTGTCGAGGAGTATCGGCTCAGGACCGAAACCGCGGACCTCCTGCAGGATGTCATACTCATGTTCGATGTCGTCATGAGTGTGCGGGATCTTCACGGCAATAGATCCGTCCTGCAGATCAAGACGGTAGATAACACTATTCGCGCCGCGAGCTTCTCGTTCTACGCTGTCTAGTTCTTCATCCAGTTTCGACGCGATCAAGCGTGCTTGCTCGGAGCTGAGCATCGATGAGTTCACGGGGAAAGGAAGAAAGAAAAGGAAGAAATAGAGCGTTTATTCCTCAACGCTCACGAGTTCGATCTCGAAATTGAGATCTTCACCGGCGAGCGGCGGGTTCATGTCCAGCGTGACCGTCGTCTCACCGACCTCGGTGACCTGGGCCGGGATCTCCTGGCCGTTCTGCGCCTGGACGCGCATCAACATGCCCTCTTCGAGTTCCGCATCGCCGAACTGTTCGCGGGGTACTTCTTGCACGAGTTCGGGATTCGGCTCGCCGTAGGCGTCCTCCTTGGCCACGTGAATCTCTTTCTCTTCACCCTCTTCCATGCCGTGTACGGCTTCGTCGAAGCCGTCGATGACTTCGCCGTTGCCGAGGGTGAACTCGAACGGTTCGTTGTCCTTGGTAGTGTCGAATACATCTCCGTTCTCGAGCGTGCCTGTGTAATGTACTTTGACCGTGTCTCCAGATTCAGCGGTTTCACTCATAATATCACCTACGCCACGTTACAGCACCCGTGGTTATAAAAGTTCGGTCACGCGTTCGTACTCCCGTATGAAGCTAGAAGCGACGTTCTTGTCCCGGATGATCAGTATGTTCTCATCGTTGCGCGTCGTCGCTGCCCGTGTCGGGTTGTAACTCCCTGTGATAACGGTGCGGTTATCGATGACGAACACCTTGTGATGCAGTAGTGGGTCTTTATTGAAGATCCGCACGTCAGCCTTCGAACTATTCAGAGCGTGGAACGCGCTGTACGGGTTGAGGCCGAACGCCTCCATCACTCCCTCCACTTGGATCTCCTGTGCTTTCTCTTCAAGTATCTTCGTGATGGGATCGCTGGTCAGCATGAACTGCATGAACACGATACGGTCATCCGCTCTCCGGAGCTCCTCTACGACGCGTTCCTCGCACGCGTCCTCGGGGCAGAAGTACTGCTCCACGCTCGTCCCGCTGATGTTGAACGAGGTGATTTCAGTCTGTCCTTCTTCTCCACGGACCAACTCTCCGAGTTCCCGACGGTAGTTCGCGGTCAAGCTCGAGGAGTTGAGGAACACGACGTTGTTGTAATGATCTACACCGGTCTGCGTGGGATTGAGCGACCCGGTCATCGTCCACCTGTCCCGCACGCAGAACTTGTTGTGCATACGCCCCTCCGAGGGAACCGCAGTCTGTCCGCGAGCGTTCTTCTCATACACGTATAACTGCCCGGTCAGGTTCAGTGCGCGGTCGTAGTCATAGAGCATACACCGCGTCCCCTGGGTCGTGAAAGCCTGGAGAAGCGCGGTGCAGTTATCCACGCTGCAGAACCGCACGTGCACGCTGCCCTGTTCATGCACAGTCTGGGAGCATCCAGCGAGAATCAAGAGTATTACGAGCGCTGCTCGTCGAGCTTGTCGAACGCGCTGCGGAGGGAGAACTTCGCGTCCGGATACTTCTCTTCCATCCGTTCCACGAGCATGTTCACCTCGGTCTCCCGTTCCGCGTCTCTCCCCCAAGACCTGCATAGAGCGACGATCTCCTCCTCGAGTACGTTGTCCAGTAGATAGACGCGTTCGTCGTGGTTATATTGGTTGTCCAGGAATCGTCGGAGACGTTCCGAGACGTACCTGTCCAGATTCGTCGGGAACACCGAAGCCTCCTCCGCCTGGTCGGCCACTTCAACGGTCAGGTGCTCTTCGAAGACACGCTCGAGGAACCGTTTCGCAACGAAGAACTCCTTTGAACTATCATCATACAAGGATACTGTATCGAGTGGTTCGATCGGCTTTGACGTCCTGATATCCTTCCGGACACGCTGCTCGATGTATTCTTCGAAGCACGACTCGCAGTACTCCCGCTCCGTGTAGGAGAGGGTGACAGTGACTGGTGAACCGCATTTGCACGTCATGAATAGTATTGAAACGGAACGGGTTTTAAAAGAGACTGTGGTGCTTCTCCCCGAACTGATTTCGTCGGGTATACCTGTGGTTCTCGCCTTTCTCGTATGGCTTCAGTATCAGAAGAATATTCAATTAGTAGTTTTCATTCGCGAATAGTAACAAAACAAAGATTTTTAAAGAAGTAGTACAGAAGGTAGCATACAACTCACCTCTTTTCCCCAGGAAGGCCCGTCATCGGGTCTTCCGGGGTTTGAACCAGACCATGGCGAGACCCACGAATACGCCGAGTACGAACACGATTCCGTCCCGCTGCCGCACATCGGGTAAGCGGAACTGAAACCGTGGCTCCTCTTCCGGAAAGTACAGGTCGAGATTGCTCACTTCCAGCGCGTACTCCGAAAAGAGTAGTGCGCTCGTCTGATCCTCGTCTGTCAAGGACTGCGCGTAGTCATAGTAACTATATCCCAAGATGGGGAAGATACCGTTCCGTTGCTGCTGCAAGATGACCTGCTTCGTCGCATCGAGCTTCGCATCGATCACCTCGGACAAGCGGTCCTCCGCCGTCGTCACAGCGAGGAGGAACATATCCGCCTCCGCCTTGATCTTGCTCGTCGTGAAGATGCACGGAGCGAACGCACCTTCTGCCCGGTACTCCTTCGCCGCCTCCAGATCGTCCCGGCGGTCCTCGAACCGCGGCGTGATCGAGGAGATATAATCGATACGCTCCTCCGCCTCGCGGACCCGCTGCGTACATGCCCGTTCCAGGTATTCCCGGTTGAAGTTGAACTGCTTGCCCGCCATACCGAAGAAATCGCTCCACGCCACAGCGCTGTAATACCGCTCGATCACGTAGCCCAGAGTGTCCACACTCACGTTGCCCTCCATCTCATCCAACGAGCGGCGCGCGTCCACGATACGCTCCTTCACGATCATATAGGTCTCAAGATCAGAGAACGTCCGCAACTCCATCGCGTCCACGGACTCCTCCAGGCCGTTCACAGCCGAGCGAACCTCCTCCGCGCGTCCCTCAAGATCTGAAGCGTCCTCCAACGAATCCCTCCGTAGCTCGATGTTCTTCCCGAAACAGTAACTCGCCCGGGCATACGGACGCGAC
>CAYWOP010000072.1:0-4825 GCA_964459935.1 uncultured Methanosarcinales archaeon
TACGGGCACTTGCTGCAAAAGTCAGACGATCGTCGGAGAATCCATCTATACTCTTCGCTCGACTGCTCATCTGGCTCGTCGTCTCGTGGTGGTGGAACTACTCCGGGAACTCTTCCACGACTTCATCGTCAACGTCCTCCACGTTCAGTATGTGGTGATCCGTGTGCACCGCATCGTCGTAGCCGATGCGTTCGCATGCCGTGTTGAGGAAGACGTCGATGAACGGGAAGTTCCCGAGTTCCTGAAAATCGATATTGTTCTGCAGGATGTAGTAGAACTTCTTGTCCTCGTACTTCTCGTCCAGCTTCTTCGCCCATTTGTACTTCAAACCGCGCTGGCCGGTCTTCGTCGTCACGAGCACGCCGACGCTGTCCGTCGTGAAGAACACTTTCCGTGCGGCCTTGACCTGCTGTCGGATCTCCTTCACCGCGTCTTGATCGAGGAGGAAGAACTCGTCCGTCCTGGGGTTGAAGCAGTACACGGGTTCGTCGTTCTTCATCACCAGGGCTTTCGGGTGGAACAGGCCGTCGCCCACGTAGAGGAACGCGTCTCCGTCGATATCGTACCGCTCGTTGTTACACCCGAGGATCTGACCTGGGTTCCACGTGTGCCGTGTCTGTAACAGCTCCACCGTCTTCCCCGCTTCCTCCAGTTGTTCCTTCACGCGTTCCAGCTCGTTCATATGCTGCACCGGGAGGAAGAGGGTGAGGTGCTCCGGCGTCCCGTCGAGGGCCTCCTCGGTGATGGTGATACCGAGGTCCTGATAGGCGGGGATGTGTACGACTCGCATACGTGGAGTGACCGCTATCGTTCTTATAAAGCTTCGTTTGACAGGGCAGATGTCCGGCATGATCCTGTATCCATGGTCTACTTGAACTTTCCGCTTTTCCACCGAGGTTTTAAATACATATCGTGGGCTGTGGAGGGTATGGGAGAGCAACTGGAACGCACCCTCAACTTGCCCATGCTCTTACTCATCGGCATAAACACGATCATGGGTACGGGTGTGTTCTTCCTCCCGGCGCTCGGAGCGGGGAACGCTGGCACCGCATCGCTCATCTCGTGGGGGATCATCGGTGTGATAAGCATCTATGTCAGCCTGTGCTTCGCAGAGCTTGCCAGCGTGTATCCGAGCAGTGGTGGTCTGTACGAATACTGCAAACACGCCTTCGGTCCGTTCCCGGCTTTCCTCGTCGGTTGGGGAACCCTTATCGCGGGGAACGTCACCATAGCGATGCTGATCGTCGGCGCCGTTCGCTACCTCAACCCAGCCCTGCCGCAGGTGTACAAGGTCGCTGTGAGCTTGTTCTTCGTCCTCATCCTCAACTTCGTCACGTATGAGGGGATGGAGCTCTCCGGCATCATGCTCGTCGGGTTCAGCATCCTCACACTCTCGACATTCATGGGCGTACTCGTACCGGCGCTTCTCAACGTCGAGTGGACGAACTACGCATCCTTCCCATCACATGGCACGGCGGAAATCCTCATCACCGCGTTTCTTATCGCCGAGACGTTCTTCGGCTGGGAGACGATAACGGAACTGTCTGAAGAGACACATAACGCACGAAGGTATATACCGATCGCGCTCGTCGCGTCCACGTGCGCCGTGGCCGTCATGGCCTTTATCTACTCGTTCGCCTCCATCGGTGCCCTCGGTGCTGAAACCTTCGGAGGGTTCGAAGCGCCGTTCAGCGCGATGGCCGCAGTATTCTACGGAGAGCAAGCCAGTGCTATCTTCACACTACTCGTGTACCTCTGCATCGTCGGCAGTGTCGCCGGATTTGTCGTGCCGACTCCACGACTCATCTTAAAACTGGCGGAGGATAAACTCTTCATTTCACAGATGGCAGCCGTGCATCCGGAGAAAAAGACCCCGCATAACGCCATCATATTCCAGACCGTGCTGACCAGTGCGTTGGTCGTTGTCGGCAGCGGTTCCTACGAAGCACTGCTGAAGATGCTCCTACCGTTGCTGCTCACGCTCTACGCCACGGTTGTCCTTGCGGTCGTCGTGCTTCGCCGCAAGCAGGAGTGGGATCCGTACATAACCGCACCCGGAGGAGCGTTCGGTCCTATCATCTGCGCCGCTGCGATGTTCGGCCTGGTCGTTCTCTGGGCGGTGACGGAGCCCGGAGCGCTGGCCACCCTGCAGGTGCTGTTCTCGATACTCTTCTTCGGCGTGCCGATCTACTTCCTGCTCGTGTTCTATTACAATCCCAACGCCATCGTCGGCTTTCACGATTACTTCAGCCGGTTGTCACTCTGGCTCGAGAACATTATACTCCCGTCTCGCGTACGAGAGCGTATGTTGGATCTCTTCGATGACCTCGAAGGTGCTGACGTGCTGGAGTTCGGGAGCGGGGTGGGAACGCTGACCATGGACCTAGCCGACCACGTCGGTCCGGAGGGGAAGGTGTACGCAGCGGATCTCAGTGAGAAGAGCCTGGAGATACTGCAGGAACGCCTGGATCGCAAGGGTATCGAACACGTAGAGACTGTGCACGATGTCCACCTTGTGAACAGGGTGCATCCGAACATCGGGAAGGTCGATTTCGTCTTCAGCGTCGGCGTACTGAGTTACTTGCAAGATCCGGACACCGTACTCAAGGACGTGGGCAACGTCTTGGAAAACGGTGGGAAGCTCTGCTTCGTCGAATACGTGAACTTCTTCGGCTTCCTTCCCGACCCTGCGTGGATCAGCGATCAGTATGAGGTGGAACAGTTGTTCCGCGATGCAGGTTTTTCGGTACGCGTAAAGCGTGAGAAGGGTTGGCTGTGGAACTATTTACTCGTGTACGGTTTCAAGTCTGACGAGGACGTTCCCTTCGTCTGAGTTAGTCCTTCCCCGATGGCCGTTCCCAGTGAGCTGGAGAGTTGTTGTAGGTACTGCATGAACGACGGTTCGCGTTCGTACCGGACCGTTGTGACCGTGATGTTGTGCCGATCCTCGATATAGTCGTGTACCGCGTCTTCACCGCCGAGCTCATCCACGAGACCGTTCTGCGCCGCTTCTTCACCCATGTAGATCATGCCCGTCGCGAGTTCACTCACGTCCTCCCGGGGCATCTCCCTGTTCGCGCTGACCTGGTCGATGAAGTGCTCGTGGACGAGGTCGAGCTTGCCCTGCAGTTTCTCCTTTTCATCATCGGTCAGGTTCTTGAACGGCGAGCCCAGATCCTTGTACTTGCCCGAGACCAAGCGTCGGTAGGTGATGTTGAACCGCTCGATGAAGTCGTCATATCCCAGGTACGAGCCGATCACGCCGATGCTCCCTGTCGTGGAGACAGGGGATGCGATGATGTGGTCGGTGGCGCTGGCAGCCCAGTAGGCACCGCTCGTCCCGATCTCCCGGATCCATCCCACGCTCGTTTTGTTCACGTCCGCGACGGCGTTCGCGATTTCCTCGCTCGCTACGGCTGAGCCGCCCGGACTATTTATCTCTAAAATGATCGCTTCGATATCATCGTCCTCCGCTGCTTGCTCGACCCGGTCGGTGATACGACTCGACGCGACCGTTTCGAACGAATTGCTGTCCCCGGTGATGACGCCTTGTATCGGTATGACCGCGACGTTCCCGCTCTCCGCGACGGGCCCGGTCATCGCGGTGATGTTGGCGAGGAAGCCGCTGAAGAGGTACAGTGCTGCCAGGACGAGGAGGATGAGGATCCAGTTCCGTTTTTTCCCGTCAGCCATGCGCTACCACCGTGTCCGTTCCTGTGAGTCGTTCGAGGAACCTCTGTCCTGTGAAGTACAGGTGCACTGGTTCGATGATCCAGAGCAGGTTGAACGGGAAGACGGGGAGGATGAAGAGGTTGCGGGCGATGCTCGTCCAGAACGACGGTTCCGGTTCGACGCGCATGCCGATCGCCATCATCCCCAACGTTTGCTGTTCGTAGTATTCCAGGAGTGCGAAGTAGAGCAGTGCGACGATTGCGATGCTGATCACCGCACTGTATAGCTGGGGCGGTATCTCCGCCGGTACGGTGGTGGAGAGTGACCCGGCGAGGATATCGCTGAACGGTGCTGCGAGGAAGATGTTGATGAAGAGCAGGTCGATGATGAACGCGCCGATGCGTTTCGGTATGGACGCGTTCACGGTGAGCTGTTCTTGCACGACGTCAGTGCTGAACTGCCGTCCGAGATTATCCATGCATTATATGAGGAGAAGCGTGTTTAAAAAATTTGCTCGGGCGTGGCGCGCGCCGTGTATTTCCCTCGTGAGTGGTTGTGCACCGTCTCGGGCACCAAGTTTTTTAAAACCTGGCGGGCTGGAACAACTGTATGTCAGACGATGACGAAGAAGTGATCCGGGTGAAGGTGCCGGAGGGCGATCAGACCCTCGGCATCGTCGAGGAACGCCTCGGCGGGAGTCGAAGCAGGGTGCGTTGCCTCGACGGAGAGACCCGTATCTGCCGTATCCCGGGCCGTTTGAAGCGCAGCCTGTGGGTCCGACAGGGCGATACCGTCCTCGTCGAACCGTGGGAGTACGGCGGAGACGAGAAGGGAGATATCATCTTCAAGTACAAGCAGGTGCACGAGAACTGGCTCCGCGATAACGGCTACCTGGACGGGTTGGACGAGTACGACGAGTTCTCATAGATCCGTCCGTACTGCTGTATGTCAACTGTTTTCTGATGTATCCGTCAGATCTTGGTAGATGAGGAACAGGACTCCGAGGACGATGCAGCTGTCGGCGATGTTGAACACCGGCCAGATCTTGAAGTTGATGAAATCGGTCACGTGTCCCAGGAGTACGCGATCGATGAGGTTGCCCGTAATCCCAGCTCCGATCACCAAGATCGCGAGCTCTCCGTGGTAGTACCGC
>CAYWOP010000073.1:0-4788 GCA_964459935.1 uncultured Methanosarcinales archaeon
GACGAAGGCGTTGCTCCTCAATGCAGCGTCTGCGGTGACCGCGCTCATCGGCGCAGGAGTGGCGTTGTGGCTACAGGCAGCAGCGGAGGGGTTCACAACGTTCATCGTCCCGTTCGCCGCGGGGAACTTCATCTACATCGGGGCGAGTACGCTCGTCCCAGAGATGATGCGGGAGCACGACTGGAAAGATACGGCCATACAACTAGCCATGCTAGCCATTGGCATAGCAATCATGGTCTGGATCAAGCACTGACCCGCCGAAACGCTTATCAACCAGTACCTTCAGGTTAGTCATATGCAAGATGCAGCGATCGTCGAGTACCTGTTGAACGCGGCGACGACGGCCATCGGCCTGTACATGGTCATCTCCTACGCGGGCCATGCTCTGCCGCCAACTCTGAGCGGTGTCGCGTTCATCATCATCGGTCTTTCCCAGGTCCTGGCGCATTGGTATCGCTTGGGTTAGACCGTGTCGCGCTCGCGCAGGGTCTCCAAGTACCGCCGGGTTATCGTCTTCATATCTTCAAGGCTGTCGTACTCCACGTATTCATCGTCGCTGTGACTCAGTCCGCCAGCGCACTTTGTCACGATGATCGTCCGCACCAAATCAGGGTAGAACCGCGCGTCGCAACTGCTCGTGTTCTTCAACAAACCGGGTTGCTCTCCGGTAACATTTTGTACTGTATCCATGAAGAGCTCGAGCCGCTCGGTCACGTCCACGGCTAACCGGTCCCCGACAGTTCTGAACTCCAGCTCAGCGCCGTACTCCTCTGCGGTGTCGCGGATGCGTTCCTGCCAGTACAAACCGTCTTCTGACTGAAAACGGAAGTCGAAACCCGCCGTCGCTTCCGCGGGTATGACGTTGTACGCATCGTTGGGTGCGTTGATGAACGACAAGTTCAAGGTGTTACTCCATCCGAGTCCATTGTCCACTTGGAGCACGGTACAGAGTTCTTCATAGAACGCATGGGCGTGCTCTACCGCGTTCTTACCTGCCCACGGCGTGCTCCCGTGCGCTGAATCTCCAGAAACAGCGGCACTGAACTCGATGAGGCCCTTGCTCTCCTTCGTTATGTTGAAGTCACGGTTCTGGTCAGGTACAAGAAGTACCTGATCAGGGATGAACGTGGTGCTGAGGTATGCCGCCGTGCTCCCCGTGGTCTCCTCATCCCCTGTGAACGCTACGGCTACGCTGGGATGGTCGCTCTCGATCACCGCTTCGAGCACGGCAAGTGCGGGCCCTTTCATGTCGATAGCGCCACGTCCGTAGATCCGATCCCCGTCCACACTGGGCCGGATGAACGGTGGGACGACATCTAGATGACAGAGCACACCGACGCTGGGGTGGTGGAGGTCGCCCCTACCCACGATGCAGTACAGCGGGTCCTCGTGCCACTCCGTCTCCAACCCGTGATCTTCCGCGTGGTCTGCGAGAAGTTCCATCGCCTCGCGTATCTCAGCGGTGGCGCCGGAGACGCTTTCGATCCGTAGGAGGTCGAGCAGTAGCTGTTTCATCACCCTAATAGCTGCTTGTAGACATTTAAGTGTTCCCACCGCCACTTTTTTTAATCCACGTTCTCCCCCTATGGCTATGAGCGTGCAGAGCATCGTCGACGCGGGCGTGACTAGAGCGGAGTCCTGGGCCGTTTCGATATGGGGATTCCTCCCGTCGATACTCTCCGCGCTTGCGACGTTGGTGGTCGCGTACTTCATCGCGAAGTACGCGAGTAGGCACGTCCGTAAAGCGATGCGACGCGTGTCCGAAAACAAAGCGCTGAACTCGTTGCTCTCCAAGATACTCTACGTGCTCATCATACTCATCGGAGCGTTCTTCGCCCTGAGCATCCTCAACCTCGATAAGACGGTCACGTCACTCCTGGCCGGCCTGGGCATCCTCGGATTGGCACTTGGCTTCGCGTTCCAGGATATCGCCGCGAACTTCATCAGCGGCGTGATCATCGCGTTGCAGAAGCCGTTCCGCACCGGCGACCTGATAGAGACCGGTGATATGTTCGGTACGGTCGAGGAGATCACGATCCGCACGACGGAACTCCGCACACCGGACGGGTTGGACGTGATCATCCCCAACCGCTCCGTCCTGAGTAATCCGATGACGAACTATACTGAAACGGAGCAACGCCGTGTCGCACTCAGCTGTGGAGTATCATATGAGGACGATCTAGCCGAAGCGAAAGAGGTCGCCCTGGACGCCGTGTCTGATATCGACCAGTTGGCGGAGGACAAACCGGTACAGTTCTTCTACAACGAGTTCGGGGGGAGCAGTATCAACTTCGAGCTCCGGTTCTGGATCAACGTTTCTGGTCAGAAAGATTTCCTGAAAGCGCGTAGTGACGCGATCGAGAACGTAAAAGCTGCATTCGATGCGAACGGTATCGAGATCCCCTACCCGATCACGACGTTGGATATCGACTACGACGCCTTGTAAACACCGCGGTACCATTCTCGACCGACAAGGGCGAGCGGGACGGCGAAGAGGAGTCCGAGGAAGCCGAAGACCGTGCCGAGCGTTATCTGTAGGGAAAGGTTGAGCCCTGGTGGCATGGAGAGGGTGCGCTTCTCGATCTGCGGTGTGATGAAGTAGGACTCGAGCACCTGCACACCCACGTAGAGGAAGAACACGCTCAGTAAGAGTCCTGTGTCACTCACGGCGCTGACGATTGCTGCGGGTATGAAGGCGAGGATCGGTCCGAGATTCGGTATGAAACAGAGGATGAACGCGAGTATTCCCAGGACGAAGGGGAAGGGGAAGCCCAGTAGGATAAGCCCAACAGTTGTCAATACACCTACGGTGGCCATGGAGACGACGCGGCTCGCGACCCACCAGCGCACGGCCGATGTCATCTTACGCAAGACGTCACGCGGCACCGCGGTGGCGAGGATATCGCGGTACGTCCGCGGGTCGAGGCTGAAGTAGATGCCGAGTACGAGTATGAAGATCACGTTGACCAACGCGTTGACCGTGGCACTGATGGCGCTCCCCGCCGCGGCGAGGCTGTCGAGTTGGAAGAACTGATACGTGGATGGATTGAATATCTCTTCGGGGAATCCAAAGCCGAGATTCGTGACCATGCGTTCGAGCTGGTCGATCGCCCCGGGGAGTGCGGCGACGAACTGATTATACCGTTGGGCGAGGAACGGGACGGCGGTCCATATCAGCCCGGTGAGTATGAGCGCGCTGCCGCCGAGGACGATGAGGGCGCTGCACCATCGTGGAGCGGTGATACGGCGGTTCACCGCATCGATGACGCCGGCGAGCGCGACGCCGAGTATGACGCCGCCGAAGATGAGGAGGAGTACGTAGTGGAACTGCCATGTGAGGTAGAGTCCTGTGAGGAGGAGTATCGCTTTCGCCCAGTCCTCGTTCCACCACATATACCTAACGACGGAGTATCGCTATTTAATCCTTCCGGAAGTTTTTAGTAACTCATATCTGTTTTTTCCTTTGCTATGTTCGGTGGGCACAGTTACGAGCTTGCGCGGTGGGTGTTCCTGCGATTGCTCGGCCTGTCCTACCTGTTCGCGTACTACAGCCTTGTCCGGCAGGTCCTCCCGTTGCTCGGAGAGGACGGTCTCACACCGGCCGGTTCCTTCTTGGACAAGCTGCGGCGCCGGTTCGACTCGCTCGCCGAGGCGTTCTGGCAACATCCGACGCTGTTCTGGTTCCACCGCTCGGATCGCAGTCTGTACTGGCTCGCATGGAGCGGGGTTCTCCTTTCACTGCTCGTCACCGTGGGCTTCGCGAACGGTATCATCCTGTTCGTCCTGTGGTTCCTCTACCTGTCCTTCGTGCACATCGGTCAGGTGTGGTACGGGTACGGGTGGGAGAGCCAATTGGTCGAGACCGGTTTCCTCGGGATCTTCATGGTACCCGTCCTGAACCCGCTGCCGCAGTTCGCGATGCCCGTGGCCATGGTCCTGCTTCTCAGGTGGCTCGTCGTACGGATCAACCTCGGATCGGGCTTGATCAAGCTGAAAGCAGACGAATGCTGGAAGAAACTCACATGCCTGTTCTATCATTTTGAAACCCAGCCGATCCCGAACCCGCTCAGTCCATATTTTCACTACCTCCCGAAGCTCGTCCTGAAGGCGGGGACGGCGGTGACGCACGCCACGCAGCTCGTCCTTCCCCTGTTCGCACTGGGACCACGACCGTTCCGCCTCGCCGCCGGTATCGGCTTGATCGGGTTTCAGTTATTACTCATGCTGAGCGGGAACCTGTCCTTCCTCAACCTCGTCACGATCGCACCGACGGTCGCGTTCTTCGACGATCAGTTCTTCTCACAGTTCCTCCCACGCTCCGTGGTGAGCATGACAGGTACGGTACCGCACAGCGATGTTGCGATGGTCGTATCGTGGACACTGCTCGTGTTTATAACATACCTGAGCATCCCGGTGGTGCAGAACCTGTTCTCTCGACGGCAGGCGATGAACGCGTCGTTCAACCAGTGGAAATTGGTGAACACGTATGGTGCGTTCGGCAGCGTAGGTCAGGAACGCAAGGAACTGGTGGTGAAGGGGACACAAGATACGGTGGTGACATCGAAGACTGAGTGGCAGGAGTACGAGTTCCCGGCGAAGCCGACGGATACGGAACGTGGCCTGCCCATCGTCGCCCCGTACCAGCCACGTGTGGACTGGCAGATCTGGTTCGCGGCGATGCAACGCCCCGAACGTAATCCGTGGTTACTGCACCTGGTGTGGAAGTTGCTCCACCAGGACGAGCAGGGCGAACAGCTCATCGCCGACGACCCGTTCGAAGAACCGCCG
>CAYWOP010000074.1:0-4712 GCA_964459935.1 uncultured Methanosarcinales archaeon
CCGTGTTATCGATACCATCTGTTCCCGCGGAGAGCACCACACCGCTTTCCAGGGAGTCCACGGCGCCGAGTGCCACTTCCTGGTTCCGACCGCCCTTCCCGTCACCGGTGACCGTGACGGTCGTCTCACCCGCGCCGAGCTTCACAACGCCGGGTTCGACACCCTCAGCTAGTTGCTCGCCGACGGTACGAGCCTCACCATCGATCTCATATCCCAGGATATTCACGTCATAACCACGGCGTTCGGCCTCGTCTTCCATCGCCGCCACAGCGGTGCGGTTCGTCAGCAAGAGGATGTTCGTCGTCTTCGTAAAAACGGAGTCGTCCTTCGGCGTCTCCTCCAACGCTTCCGGCACGTCCAGACCGTATTTGTCTATGACCTCGTCAGCGTCGTCCAGCGTGGACGGATCCTTCACAGTGGGCCCGCTGGCGATCACGCTCAGATCGTTATCGAGGACGTCAGAGATGATGATCGACACGGTCTCCGCCGGGTTGACACGGTCCGACAACTGCCCTCCCTTGATCTCGGACAGGTGCTTCCGCACCGCGTTGAACTCGTGGATCGTCGCACCGCTCTCCAACACCTGCTCGTTCACATCGATAAACTCGTCCAAGGAACAACGCGGGTGGGCGAGGATCGCAGACCCACCACCGCTGATCAACGTCAAGACGAGATCGTTCTCACCCGCACCTTCCGCGATGTCGAGCATGCGCTGACACGCGTCGGCGTTCGTCTCGCTCGGCAGGGGATGCGTCCCTTTCACCACGTCGATATGCTCCAACGACGCTCCCGAGACATCGGTGACCAGGCCCTTTGTGATCCTGGAACCGAGCACGTCGTCGATGACGGACGCCATATCCGCGGCGGCCTTCCCACCGCCGATGACATAGATATCCTCATACTCTGCAAGGTCGAAGCGGTGATCACTGATATGCAACTTGGCTTCCTCCAGCGTGACGCGTTCCCGCATCGCCGGCTTGGTCAACACGGCCTCGATACCGGCGTTCAGGATGTGCAGTGCGTCACGTCGTTCCGCGGAGCGAGCGAGATCGTCGAAGTTGTCGATGATCATATCCTACGGCACTCCTGTGCTCGTATTTAAACCTTGCCAACCTTTTTATATAAGCTCGACCAGGTAGGGGATATGCGCACCCCAGCAGTCCTCGTCGTCCTCGACGGCTACGGGCTCCGCGACGAACGCGACGGTAACGCCATCGCCCACGCGGAGACGCCCAACCTCAGTTCTTTGTTTCAACAGAGCTTCGCACGGTTAGACGCGAGCGGCGAAGCGGTAGGACTCCCCGCCGGGATGATGGGGAGCTCGGAAGTCGGTCACCTCAACATCGGAGCGGGAAGGGTGGTGAAGCAAGAAGTAACGCTGATCAACGAAGCGATCAGCGACGGATCGTTCTTTGAAAATCCAACGTTACTGGATACCGTCGATCAAGCAGATGGGAACGACGTGCATATCATGGGCTTGCTCAGCGACGAAGGAGTCCACGCCCACACCGACCACCTCTACGCCCTCCTCGCGTTCTACGCACAGCACGATATAACACCAAAGATCCACGCGTTCACAGACGGACGCGATACCGCGCCGAAGGCGGCGCGTCAGTACTTCGAAGCCCTGGAGGAGGAGATGGAACGCTACGATGGTGAGCTCGCGACCATCATGGGCCGGTACTACGGTATGGACCGCGATGAGAACTGGAAACGCACCCGCCGAGCGTTCGAGGCGATCAACGACGGTACTGGCAAAGAAGTTGAATCGTGGAAGGAGTGCCTGCGTGACGCGTATCACGAGGGGGAGACGGACGAGTTCATCACTCCACGGGTATTGGACCACGATGGGATTACAGAGGGTGACGTGCTCATCTGCTACAACTATAGGACGGATCGTCCCAGGCAACTCACAAAGGCGTTCGTCGAGGACGGCTTCGACAAGTTCCCAAGGGACCATACGGAACTGAATTTTACGGGCATGGTCGCGTACTACGATGACATGCCAGCTCCACACCTCTACGAAAAGGTCCATCCGAAGCGTGGACTCGGACAGTACCTCAGCGAACAGGGCTACACGCAGTACCGCCTGGCCGAAACGGAGAAGTACGCTCACGTGACGTACTTCTTCAACGGCGAGGTGGAAGAACCGTTCGACGGGGAGGAACGCATCGTCACGGACAGTCCCGACGTGGCCACGTATGATGAAGAACCGAAGATGGCCGCCGAGGCGATCACGGACAACGCGGTGGAGATCCTCGAGGATACGGATGTCGTCATCATGAACTTCGCGAACTGCGACATGGTCGGGCACACCGGTGACTTCGACGCTGCTGTGACGGCCGTGGAAACCGTGGACCGGTGTATCGGACGCATCGTCGACGCGGTACAAGCACACGACGGCATCCTGCTCCTCACAGCGGATCACGGCAACGCCGAGTTGATGCGACGCGACGGTGACCGCGTCACGAGTCACACCACAGCACAAGTGCCTATCACCGTGGCAGGAGAGGACGTAGCACTCCGAGACGGCATCCTCGCTGACGTCGCTCCCACGTTCCTCACCGTAGCGGGGGAGGACGTTCCTGAAGAGATGACCGGAGACGTCCTTGTGCAATGATTCCCAAGCCACAACGACCTGATCGGCGAAGCGCATTAAAGGGATGCCAACTTCTTGGTATCTATGCATGTACTCAAGATACCCTACGAGGGCGGTAGGTTGCGCTCACCACCCGGGGCCGCAGCGGCTCCCGATGCGATCGAAGAAGCGCTAACTAAGTATACTCTTACCGAAGCGGGCGACCAGGTCGACGTCGCGTTCGACGAGGTGGACGTGGATAACACGAGGATCGACGCATCCCATGACGCCATCAGACACGTGATACAAGAAACCGGCCCTTCGCGTATCCTCGGCGGCGACCACAGCATCACCAAACCTGCAGTGCAGGGCTTCGCCAGGAGAGAGGAACGCCCGGGTCTTGTCGTGTTCGACGCCCACGTGGACGCCATGGATTCACAGGACACGCACGAGGACTACCTCCGCGGTATTGTAGGTTCCGGAGCGGTCGCGCCGGAGGATATCATGCTCGTCGGTGTTCGTCGATGGCACGAACAGGAACGCTCCTTCCTGGAAGAAGAGGGGATACAGTTTTTCTCCATGCGGGACATCTCTCGTAGCAGCGTTGCGGACGTCTGCGATACGGTGATGATGAACGGTCGTCGCTGCACCGCTCTGTACATATCGATCGATATCGACGTGCTTGACCCGGCATTCGCTCCCGGTACAGGGTATCCCGAGCCAGGCGGGCTGACGACGCGAGAACTCCTGTACTTCGTACAACGCGTCTCCTCCGTGGACGGAACGAAAGCGGTCGACCTCGTGGAGGTCAATCCCGAACAGGACCAGGAGGGAACGACGGTTGCAGCGGCCGCGCACGTCCTGGTCGAGACGCTCTAGGAGCTTTAGAAACGGGTCAGCAGTGTAGATTTCCGTATACCGAACGGGAAGTTTTATAAAAGAAGTCCAGTTGCTTTCGGTAAGGGGAAATAGTTTGGGACGTATCAAGACAAAACGGGTGAAATCAGCGACGAACGACATCCTCGACGTGCACGATGACAAGTTCGGCACGGACTACGAGGAGAACAAGCAGTCGTTGATGCAAGTTGTGGACATCCCTTCGAAGAAACTACGGAACATCATCGCCGGGTATATCACACGACTGAAGAAGCAGCAGGGGTGAACGGGGTTGGACAACGCGGTCTATATCGGCGAGAAGCCGTTTATGAACTACGTGACCGGCGTGGTCATGCAGTTCAAGAAGAAAGGCCATGACACCGTAATCGTGAAAGGACGTGGTAAGTTCGTCAGCCGCGCCGTGGACGTTGCAGAAGTCGTGCGCAAACGATTCTTGAAAGACAAGGTCGACGTTGAAGATATAGCGATCGACAGCGAAGAGTTCGAGAACGACGATGAGGACAACGTACGCGTGAGCACGATCGAGATCACCCTCGCAAAGGTATAACTATATAAAGACGACCTTCCTTCCACCGGAGGTTATGTCACTACAAGAGCGCATTCGGAGTATTATCTCGGACCATGCAGAGAATATTGAGAGCTTTCTGGAAACTCGAGAACAACAAAAAGGGGTGGTTGAACCGACTTACAATAAAATCTCGCGAAATCCTGTGTGGGGTGAGAGGTCACAATCCGGTCTGTATCTACTCGAGCGAAGGAATAACCCGTACGCTGTTGCAGCCATGGGCTACGAGCTGGATCAATCCCTCCATTCAAGTGAGTCAAATCCTCTCGTCGAGAACCATTCGGAAGGCGGCTTTGATCTACCCCTCTACGTACTCCAGGTACAAGACCACGTAATTCGTATACGATACGGGGAGCGAGAACAGATATCCGACGCAGCAGACGCATTTGAAGTGACTCGCAATACCGATAAGTACCACAAGCCTTCAGGTATTGAGCTCCAACACTATGGCCTGTTGCAACGAGACCTAGAAGAAGGATACACCGATGAGCATTCAAAAAAGACGCATTTCAGTACCGGTCCTGGAAGCAAAGCAGTGAAGAAAAACCTTTCTACCTAACAGTATTTTTAAAAACGCTCTCCTTGTAGCATCTCATACGGGCCCGTAGTTTAATGGATAAAACCGTCGGCTTCGAACCGACCGATCCAGGTTCGAATCCTGGCGGGTCCGGT
>CAYWOP010000075.1:0-4691 GCA_964459935.1 uncultured Methanosarcinales archaeon
CTGGACGAGCACAACGCTACCCTGGACGACTTCGCATGAACTTCGACGAACAACGCGAACGGATGGTGCAGGACCAGCTCGAACGACGCGGCATCACTGATGAACGGGTCCTGGACGCGTTCCGTGCGGTACCGAGACACCGTTTCGTCCCGGAGGCGCAGCGCGACCGAGCATATGGGGATCACCCACTCCCCGTCGGCGAAGGGCAGACGATCAGCCAACCCTACATGGTCGCGAGTATGACCGAAGCACTGGAACTTACAGAGAATGAGCGTGTACTCGAAGTGGGCACGGGGAGCGGGTACCAAGCCGCGATCCTCGCAGAACTCGCCGATACCGTTATTTCTATAGAACGGCACGAAAGCCTTGCGGAGCAGGCACGGTCACTCCTAGACGAACTCGGATACAAGGTAACTGTCATAGAGGGCGACGGCACCCTTGGCTACCCCGAACGAGCTCCTTACGATGGAATACTGGTCACCGCCGGGTCACCGGAGATACCAGAACCGCTGAAAGAACAACTCACAGACGGTGGACGACTCGTGATACCCGTCGGTGACAAGGTGGATCAGCAGCTCATCGTCGGTACGCAAACCGAGGAGGGTTTCACCAAGCAGGAGCGCTTCGGCTGCCGCTTCGTCCCCCTCATCGGCGAGCACGGGTGGTGAAGTCGCTTTCATACGCTTCAAGCTTCGCAAACGCCCTATCTGCATTTGCCGTGCGTCCCACCAGCGCGTAGAGCAGGTCCATATCTGCTTTTTCGGCGCGAAGACGACGCGTCTTCGACCCCTCGGTGGTCACGATCACGATGGATTGCTTTCCCTGATAGAAGTCGGGATCACCACTCGTTGTTTGGAAATCCGGCACGTTCACCTTGACCACTTCGTGACCGTTCTTCGAGAGGAACTCCTCCAGATCCTCATCCAAGCTTTCCACGTCGTACGAAGCGAGTGTTGACCGTTGCTCGTCGATAGGCGGATAGGCGTCACCGCCCTGCTCCTGAATGCGTACCTCCAAAGGTTTGGACGATGTCCGCATCCATCCCTGATCCTCCACCGTTCTATACTGGCGGTTCAAACCGTCGAAGAAACCGATCTTCCCCGCATCAGTGTACCACTCCCGGCGCGACGCAAGGAGTCGCAGCACATCGAGTTGCTCCTCACCGACTTTCGCTATGAGTTCCCCGCCGGTCACCACTGTGGATTCTCCGTTCTCCTTTGATCGGAACGGTTCGAACTCACGCGTACCGTACGAGAGCAAATGCGTGTAAGGGGCGGACAAGCCGATACTTTCCTCCTCGTTCTTCAGATCCAGTGCGTAGACCGCCTCATCCAATGTTTCCTGCTCGCGTTCTCCACCGCCGACACAGAGATACTCGTCACGTCCAGCGTACACCGTTTGGTCCCCTATCGTCACCTTGTATATCATGAGGTCGCACCTCTGACTCTATCTGTCCATCAACACGCCTGCAGAATAGCAGGCGTTCAGTAATAGAACAGAATCAGAGCGATACAGCTAGCGAAACACCGCTGGTCAGTGGGCGTCGCTAGCATACCTGGTGGCCGAGCGGGAACGGTTTATATACTTTTCGTCCAACAGCAACCTTTAAAAAACAAGTGTCGTTTCCCACCGGTATGCCAGAACAGAAACCACGCGGTATCACCAGCAAGGACCGCTTGACGAACGACCCGGGTTCGGTCATCTTCCCCTGCCCATCATGCGGCCACGAGATCCGCCGGTCGAAGAAGAGCCGGATGGTCGCCGCGAAGTACGAATGCCCGGAGTGCGGGTTCGAAGGTCCCAACTGAGGCGATTCTCATGTCCATGGTATACATAACGTTGCGGATCATGCCCGAATCCACCGATCTCGACTTCGACGCACTGCGTGAAGAAGCGGAGGATGCGATCGAGGAGTTTGATGGGAACATCGGTGAGGTCGAGGAAGAACCCGTGGCGTTCGGGTTGAAAGCGTTGAACATCACGTTCTCCATGCCCGAGGAAAAGGGCGACACGGAACCGTTGGAACAGGAGATCGCTGAGTTCGACGGCGTCCAGTCAGTCGATGTGACGGACGTACGGCGGGCGATCGGCTGAGCTTTCCAACACGATCTTCCCTTTCCCACGACTGTTTGGGTATATTATCGTTCCATCTTCGAATCCTTCTTCCAGCTCTCCAGTGAACACGTAGCGTGTGCCGTAGTCGGTCGCGTGAGCGAACCCGTCGCGGAGCTCGTAACCACGGAATTTGGGTATCAGTTCTACTCGCTCCCCTTGTTTGAATGATACGGTACGACTCGTGTCCTTGCTGAACCGGAACGTCATGCTGCGATTGCCGAACGCGAACGCGTACCCTGGCCGTCGGTACCGCACGGTATCTTTGAAATCACCGTCACCGTTAAGGTCCAGACGTAGCGTCTCGTTGGTCCGTGAGAACCGGTACCGCTTGCCCTGCAGGGGTATCGCCGTCGTGTTCAGCCGGACGTGCACATCCATGTACCCGTTCGAGAAATCGAGTTCGTCACCATCGATCCCGTGGTACTGGAGCACATGCGAACGGTCGCTCGCGAGTATGACGTAGTCCCCAGATGTTATCTGTTGAGTTTCATCGAAGACGAGCCTCCCCTCCTCGTCGCCCCACTGCATCGTTGCTCGGTGGATGAGCGGAACGTTCCTGCGTTCCCCGTCCTCTTTGATCCTGATCCTAACCCCGTCGTCCGTGTTCTGGAACTGGAACGTCGTGGCGGGCGTCGGTACGAGTCCGTCGTAGCGGATGTCGAGCTTGTCCGTCAGCATCGTCGGCTCCGCCAGGTGTTCCTGTACCGATGAACCCGCGGGAACGGCGAGCTCGTCATCATCCTCTGTATCAACGCGGCTCTCCACAACGAACTTGCTCCCCGTCATCGAGGAGGTGGTGTCGGCCATCGCTTCGCCATTGATATCCACGCTCCCACCGCCGATGACGAGCTGTACGTGGTCATTCTCCAGGATCACGTCCTTCGCTGTGGCGTCCGTGACAGTGTAGGTATTACCGAGCACGTTGATCTGTTCTCCGATGATGTCGAGGAACGTGGTGCCGTGGAGGATGAACGTGTACCGGAGTATCGGCTCGTCCTCCTCGTAGTACAGGAAGTCAGAGACCGTGTCCTCGTGTTTGCGGAAGCGGATGCTCCCGCCCGCGAGCTGCATGCGTTGCTCGTACGCGTGGCCCTTCACGTTCCTGCTCTTCAGCAGTGCGGGGAACTGGTACTTGGTGAACGGTTCCGTGTGGTGGTCGAGGCTCTGGTTGAATCCGAGCACGCCGTAGCGCACGTCGATGGTGTGTCGCTTCGGCTTTGGCCGTGGTTCTGGCTCCGGTTCTTGCGGTTCTTCTGAGGTGTTCGGTTCTCGCTGTGGTGTCAGCGAGTCAGGCGGTATCGTGCGGTTCACTGCAGGCCGCACGGTCTCCTCCGGGGAGACGGTGCGTGGCTGGTACTCCTGTTCCGGAAAGGTCTGCGTGGTGGAACAGGCCGCAAGGAGTAACACGAACAGGATAGGGACGTATCGTCGCATCTGCTGTACTCCACCCGTCACTCCTTAAAAAATGTCGGTTCAGCGAGCGGAAAAGAATTCTTTACTATATAGAAAGAAATTGTCGTCGCTCCCGTTCCTCCGGAGTAACTTTATAAACAAATCCGCGTTCCTATACCGCATGCCCGAGAACATGAGAAGCCCGATCGTCTCCGTACTGGGACACGTCGACCACGGCAAATCAAGTTTACTCGACGCTATCAGAAAGACCAACGTCACCGCGACCGAAGCGGGCGACATCACGCAAGCGATCGGAGCGAGCAACGTCCCCCTCGAAGCCATCAAAGAACGATGCGGCGACCTGCTCGACGCGCTTGATCTGGAACTCACGATTCCAGGACTCCTGTTCATCGACACGCCCGGACACGCAGCCTTCACAAGCCTGCGCAAACGCGGCGGCGTCCTCGCAGACATCGCCGTCCTCGTCGTGGATATCACGGAAGGGTTCAAGCCCCAGACCGTGGAAGCCCTCGAGATACTGCGGAACAGCAAAACCCCTTTCGTGGTAGTAGCGAACAAGCTCGACCTCATCCCCGGGTATCAGACCAAGAGCGCAACCGTGCTCCAAGACATCAAGCAACAATCCGACGCGGTACAGTCACGTATCAACGAGCGACTGTACGAGATCGTGGGTGATTTACATGACCAGGAAGGCATCACCGCCGAACGGTTCGACAAAGTGTCCAATTACACGGACCAGGTCGCCATCGTCCCCGCCAGCTCCACGGAAGGCTACGGCCTCGCCGAAGTGCTCATGGTCATCACCGGCATGGCGCAGCGCTATCTCGAAGAGAACCTGGAGATCGACGTCGCCGGCCCGGCGAAGGGAAGCGTGCTCGAAGTCAAGGAAGCCGAAGGTTTGGGGACAACACTGGACGTGATACTCTACGACGGCACGCTCCACGTCGATGACACGATCATCGTGGGTGGAATCGACGGACCGATCGAGACCAAGGTCCGCGCCCTCCTCCGCCCCAAACCCCTCGAAGAACTCAGGGACGGGCAGAGCCAGTTCGAACGCGTCGACGCGAACGGGCTGTTCGGGGTCGGACCCGCCGCCGTCGATAATCTTTCGCTGGAAATATTGCAGGACAGCGATACCACCGGCGCCGATGGCGAACCCG
>CAYWOP010000076.1:0-4688 GCA_964459935.1 uncultured Methanosarcinales archaeon
CACGGTGTTCGCTCGCTCTTGTTCACGCTCCACTTTGAAGAACTCGCGGATCGCTGACGTGTACCGGCTTGCCGGGTCGAGCCGCACGGTAGTGGTCTTGGAACCCTCCGCAGTGTCCCGCTGGATGAACGGGTATCTATGCACGTTTTTGAGTGCGCGTGATATGGATGCTTTCGATCTGTGACATGTTTCTGCAAGGTCATCTGTCGTGTAGCGTTTGTTCGATTCTGCGAGGACGCGGAGTATCTTCCGTTGGGTCGGATTACGGAATGCTTGCGTGGGGAACATATTGCAGTAATTGCAATTTTACCAGTCTTTCTTTATAAATATTTGCATAGTATGCAAAATCAATCAGCGCATGATACCGTGCCACCAACGGAGCTGCTGCTGGACGTATCACTTGTACACGTTGCTCCTATGCCCGATAAGCAGTACGTGGATCGTTTCATCGGTGATATCTGCTATGACGCGGTAGTCGCCGACGCGAAGGCGGTAAACGTCGTGGGCTGAGAGCCGTTTGAAATAACGCTCTGGATGCTGTTTCGCCTGCTCAAGTTTTTTCATGATGCGTTCTCGCAGGTGCTGTTCGCGTTGTTCAAGCCACCGTATAGCTTTTGTATCGAACGTGAGTTCAGTCAAGGCCGAGCCTCTGCCTGGCCTCCTCTTCCGTGACGAAGTCGCCGTCTTGCAGTCGTTCCCGTGCCGCCTCGATCTGTTGCACTGTCTCTTCTGCGAGTTCCGTACCCGCGTTGTCCGCGATGTACAGTAGTTTTTGCACGACGTCGTCGTAGCTTTCCTGCACGTGTTCGCGGTACGTGTCGAGGCGTTTCTTGGTACCTTCGTCCAGCTTTATCGTCGTGGTCATGGTATACTCTCGTATACTTTGGTATACTTAAGTCTTTGCCAGGCTGCAACAGCAGATCACGAAATTTTTTAGAAAAACACGGTCGGGGAAATCGGAAACGTTCCGTGCCAGCAGCGGAGCTGCTGGTTGGATATTGCCGGGGAGGCCTCAACAGCTTGCCCTCTGCAGAGATCGATGGATACCGATTCCCGCTTAGTCATAAACTATTTTGGCGTACGTACCGAGGCTAGCTCCGATACCCCACAACACGATGACCGCCCAGAACTCTGCAGGTGCTTGTGATGAGCTCTCGATCGCCTGTGTGACTACTTCCTGTACTTCCGCGACCTCCGCTTGTCCTTCCAAGATCGTGGTGAAGAGATCGGTCTTGTGTTCCAGTTTGCCGAGTAAGACAAAGATACCCGCTACGGCACCTTGTCGCCGCCCTTTCTCCTTAAGCGCGTCCTCCGCTTCCATCTCTCGCAAGTACCGGCATACCTTTTTGCTATGCTGATCCATATCGAATCTACTGATCGTCGCCGACGTCAGGTAACTTTTCTCCACGTATGCGGTGCTGACACGATCAAGGTACGTTTCCAGTTGTTCCTCGGAGAGTTCAGTCCCGAACTGCATTTTGCGGAGTTCCAACCGAACGGACTGGCAGTCCTCGATCGCCTCGTCCAGTTGCTCGTGGCCGGCTTCGAGCAACTCTTCAAGCGCGTCGAGCAGGTAGAGACAGGATTCCCGGAGCGGACTTTCGGGGCCCTCCGTGAGCGCTCGTCGTATACGTTCGATCTTCTCGCGACTTTCGTCGAATCCGTGGTCCTGCACCGCTTCGAGCATCTTCACCAGTCCCTTGCAACCGCGGTACAGTTCTTCCTGCAGTTGGGCGTTCGCAGGGTCGTCGTGAAGCTCCTCGATCTTCGTCTTGCACCTGCGGTATACAGTGTTGAGCCGCTCTCCGGTGTCGTCCATGGTCTCCCACATGGACTGTACGTCTTCCGCGATGTCTCGGATGCTCCGTGCTGGAGATGAAGAGAACACTCCCATCGTTTCGTCCACACGGAGACGTGTATAAAAATGTTACCTGTTCTCGTCAGCGTGTGAGCACCTAGCAAGCGGGAGCAAGTATATTCCTACGCTGTCTGTTTAGGAAAGGTACACTGTATTTGCGCTTTGTTGATATGCTTCCGTTCTTCGGAATTTTTTGGACTCTACGTGGTAATTTTCCAAAGACGACGTGCCAGCAGCGGAGCTGCCGTAGTATGAAGAACTCAACAAGTTCTGTTCCACAGTCTGAGCCCGTCCTCTTTTTAATTGCTCTAATCAGCGGTGGTGCGTGTTCCAACTCCGATTCAGAACAGTCAGTGGGCGACGTCTGCGATGTGGCGTCCGTTCTGTACCTCTGCGAGGTCGTGATCTGCGGTGACGAGCGTGGTTTCGAACGCGTCTGCCGCAGCGAGGTACACCGCGTCATAGACCGAGATGTCATGTTGGAGAGCGAGGCGGGAGGCCGGTTCGAGTAGTCCGTGCGTCTCGAGGATATGAAGTTGGAGGTCGTCCAGGAGGGACGGGATCCGTTCCAGCGCGTCCTGCTCGAAACTCGTGTATCGTAGGGCGTTCACGACTTCCAGTGAGGCGAACGCGGGTGTAACGAGGAGTACGGATCCGTCCACGTGTTGGTCGCGTAGCGTTAACGCCTGGATCGTATATCGTTCCTCCGTGAACCATTTGACGATGACGGAAGCATCGACTACTTTCTTTTCTTTCGCCACTCGTGAACGACCTCTGCTGCGTTCCGTTCCGTTGCTTCTCTCATCTCGTCCATAGCGTCCGCTGCGGTCGTCGCTCGATCCTCCTCGATGCGTTCGAGTGCTTCTAGCCGTTCATCGATCGCATCGCGGAGCACGGCACTCCAGTTCAGCTCGTCGTGGATCCGCATCTGTCGATACTGGCGTTCGTCGACGCGTATTGATACCGTCGTGCTCATATCCCTGTGTCACAAATAATACATTATTAAGGGTTTCGCTCGTCCCATCGGAACACAGACGGTTTCGATATCCCTTCGTTCCGTGCCAGCAGCGGAGCTGCTGGTCCGATATCACGAGGAGAGCTCGGGGAGAATTGAAGCTCGTTGATAGCTGTGTAGACCAAGGAGGACGGTCTCCTGTAGAGCAACATGTAGACCGCGAAACGATATGCTTATATTGTCGCATAGACACATCCATCGTATGCTTGTATATTGTGACGCGAAGGTCTTTATCGACAAAGTGCACGACCGAAGCGATTCGATACGGCCGTTGAAGACGCTCGCCGAAGAGTTCTTCTCGAAAGGTTGGAACTGTACGTACGAGCTCATCATCTCGGACTGGCTCGAGACAGAGCTGTCATCACATCTAGACCAGGATGAGATCGATGCGATACTCGATCCGTTCAGGAGTGAGGGAAAGCTTTACCGTGTTGAGAAGAGTGCTGAGGACGAAGAGCGGGCGGAGGAGTTCAGCAATCCCGATGATGCTCTACACGCGGTGCTGGCGGAGAAATCAGGTGCAAAGTATCTTGTCACCAGGAACGCCCGCGACTATACGGATTATGATGGGATAGACGTGGTACTGCCGGAGTTCATCCGATAAGGTTGTTGATGGTCGCTTGCGCCTCCCGCTTCCGTTCGCGTATCGGCTCATCGAGATATACCTGTACCATGGACCCGTAGTACTCCTTCAGCGTTTCTCGGTAGACGACCACCGCGACGTAATCCCAGACGTTCTCGAAGCATTCGCGTACTTCGTCGGTCCACGAGTTCCGGAGCGCGAGTCTGGAGAAGTCAGTGGCGACTTCGGTACACTGTTGCGGGACTGCCTGGATGAAGTCCATGAGCAGTTCGTTCAGTTCGGCCCGTTCGAGACCTTGCAGACTGAAGAGTTGGTGCTTGACCTGATACAGTTCATCGTTCTCTTCCTCGTAGATCCTGCGTTCGAGCGTTATCGGATCCGTCGAGCAGTACTCGTCCGCTATGCGTTCGACCGTTTCCGTGACATGATCCGGAAGGACGTCTGTTGTCTCGTCTCCCGTGTAGCGCTTCACGCACATCGGTCCGTACTTGTACCATCCGATGGGCAGTGATCTATCGAAGGAGCTGGAAGCTTTCCACACCGTTTTCTGTACCTGTGTCTCCGAGGGCTCTATCCCGTTGTCTCTGCAGTAGTCTCGGACATACGCGTACAGTGCCGTGAGGAACCGATCATCTTGTTCATTGATAGGGAGGTTGAAGTAGTTGTCCGTGTCCTTGATATAGAACGTTCGCGTGTTGTTCTCCCGACGCTCTTCCACCGTACCGTATTCTTGCAGTATCTCCAGGTATTTCTTTGCTGTACGCCAGTTGATGTCGGCCTTGTCAGCTACGTCGCTGATGGACTTCGGTCCTTCGAGTAGTTCACTACGGATGGTGGAGAAGTTCTCGTGCAGTGAAGACATAGCGAGACAAGTGATGCAGAGCTATATAAAAGTTGTGCAAGAGAATGCATGGAGAAGCAAACTTATGTATCTTAGTACATAGTTTCGTGCCAGCAGCGGAGCTGCTGGTTTGATATTGCTAGGAATAAAACGAACAGTGCTGTTCAGCTCGCGTGCCAGATGGTCGGGATGTCGCTGTCGACAAGATCAGTATCTTTGGTGATAACTGTCGCATCGGTGAGGGTGGCGGTGGCGGCGATGATGCGATCGTGCAGTTCCGGTATATCGTGCTCTATGATCTCTTCTACGACGCCGTAGTTGAGGTCGAAGAACGGGAAGGAATGCGTGGCGCGGATCGACTGCAGTACCGCGTGTGCATCCATTGATGCTC
>CAYWOP010000077.1:0-4675 GCA_964459935.1 uncultured Methanosarcinales archaeon
AGGCCAGGGAAGCCGCCGATGAGCTCGAAGGCATCGCAGAAGTGCGGGATGCCGAGATCGATGCGCGTTTCGTCGTCGTCGACGGGGAAGAGCTCGTCTTCATGCTGATGAACGACCAGGAGATCCATCCCACCTATGACATCGGAGTGTGGATCAACACGCCGTTCTTCTGCAACGCGCTCGAGGAGATGTTCGAGCTCGCGTGGCAGAGCATGGAGAAGATCAAGCCGCGGGCGTAGCTCCATCCAAGTTTCGCCAAGAGGTTCAAACCGGGCAGGAGATGCATTTCGTTGAAGAGAGTTTCTCCGGAATAAATCTTCCAGGAAATGGCCGTATTAAAACGGACAATATCACGGCTGTAGTAGAGGACATCCGGGGGCGCCTGGAGGGTTATGACGAAGTGCAGTGGCAACCCGAGAAATCCTGGTTATATGCTAGGCAGGATGACTCTATTCTGCAAAAGTCATATACGCTCGGACTTTCTTCTGCGGATCAGCAACGCTTCTTCTCGTGTGACCTTGATTTCTCCAGACTCAAGGTGGGTATGCAAAAAGAGGAAAAGCGTATCGAACGGGGCAATTACATTCAGTCGATATACAGGCTTTCCTCTACCGCTGTTTTCAGAGGAGACGAGGAGGAACCGGTATCTATCGTGTCAAATGTCTTGCGAGAACACTACTCGCAAGGAGAAGACCTAATCGATCAGATCCTAGAAGGCTGAGTTGTCACAGATAATGTTTTAAACGACCAGCGCTTTTAGAACCATCATGCCCGATTTCCATCCGCTCGAACGCGCCGTGCTTCCACATCTACAGGACGAAGGAGCGGTCGAGGAGTTACAGGACGCCACGGGGCTGGACCGCGTGGAGGTCGTGCGCGCCCTGCAGTGGTTGTCGAACAAGGATCTCGTTTCTATAGAGGATGTAGAGGAACACGTCGTACAGCAAGGCAAGAACTTTACAGAGACACTGCCGGAGCACGAGCTTTATGACCGGTTGCGATCGGAAGAACGCGTCCCTATCTCGTCGCTCGAACGACCGGAGGAGAAGGCGAGTATCGGTCGATTAAAAAAGAGAGGAACGGCCACAGTGGAGGACGGAACGCTCGTCCTTGCGAGGGAGGATGATTTCTCCGAGATCGAGGACGTGCTCGCAACGCTTCCTCTTGAGCAAGATGAGGTCGAGCTCGCTGATGACGTACTGCACGACCTGGAAACGCGGGGCGTGGTGGAGATAAGGAAACGGCCCACCCAGCGGTACACCGTGACCGAGCAAGGGAAAGAATACCAGGGAGAGGAGTTCGATACGGATGTCATCGATACAGTGACTCACGGACTACTCAAGGAAAAAGCGTGGAAGGACAAGGAGTTCCGAGCGTTCGATGTCGAAGCGGACGTGCCCTTGAAGGACAGGGGGAAGCGGCATTTCGTCGAGGAGGCGAAGGAGTTCGTACGCGACGTGTGGACCGAGATGGGTTTCCAGCAGATGACCGGTGATATCGTCCAGTCCGCGTTCTGGAACCTGGACACATTATTCGTTCCACAGGACCACCCGGCTCGCGATATGCAGGACACGTTCTACGTGGATGAAGAGGGTGATCTGGACTTCCAAGCGATCTACGACCGGGTTAAAGCGGTGCACGAGGACGGTGGAGACACGGAAAGCAGTGGATGGCGGTACGACTTCAGCGAGGAGGAGGCGCGGAAGCTGTTGCTCCGCACGCACACGACCGTGTTGAGCGCGAAAACCTTAATGGAGTTGGACCGTGAGGATCTGCCGGCGAAGTTCTTCAGCCTCGGTCGTAACTATCGGAACGAGTCATTGGACTGGCAGCACCTCTTCGAGTTCTACCAAGTGGAGGGTATCGTCGTGGACCCTGACGCGACGTTCAGCAACCTCATCGGCTATCTCAAGGAGTTCTTCAAGAAGATGGGCTTCCCCGACGCGCGGGTCCGACCGGGCTACTTCCCGTATACAGAACCGTCGGCGGAGGTCGACGTCTATCATCCGGAACAGGAAGAGTGGGTAGAGCTCGGCGGGGCGGGGGTATTCCGCCCGGAGGTGACCAAACCGCTCCTCGGCTTCGAATGCCCTGTACTCGCCTGGGGACTCGGCTTGGAACGTATCATCACGGATTATTACGGAATCGAGGACCTGCGACGGATCTATGCCAATGATATCGAGGACCTGCGCACGGTGAAGAAGTTTATCAGATAAGATTTACTACCCAACAATGCTAAAATATAAAAAATAGGCCGCATGCGTTAGTGGTATGGCAACCATCCCGGAAGACACGTATCGCGGTGTCAAGAAGGAGTATACATCACAGACCCCTCTCGAGAAGGAAGGGGTATTTGAGCCAGACATCCGCATTGGTTCTGAGGAAGAGGCTATGCTCGAGTTCCTGAGAGGAAGGTCGCCAGCAGAAATCGGAAAAATAATGGACTACGTGGAGAGGGCGAGTAGGGAACTCGGTTCCGACGATTACAAGTGGCTGACTGAAAATGATGAAGGGGTAAGATCAGATTACAAACGACTGAAAAAACACGGTATCGACCCATTAGATCCTGAATCGCGGGAAGCATTCCACATCGCTTGTATCGCCGCTTTCACAGATGTTGGTGACACGTATGAACCACTCGCCGATCTGGCGAAGACACACGTGGTCCAAAACCAAGTTTCGCCTCCCCAACGAACGGATGGATTCTCTGCGGTCGTTGATGAAAACCTGGAGCAAAGGCTTGAATCCTCTGTACAACAAGTTGAAGATTTGATGTCCGCATGGTTTAATACGACTGAAAGACTTGTACGAGACTATGGAAGAAACACCGTTCAAATACCCGATGAATCCCTCTATGAGGAAGTGGTATTGAGAATGGACGGCGAGATGGGCCCTAAAAACCCTCTTCTTTCTGTTGCATATCAGGTGTTTGCTGAAGAAAGAATAGAGGAGCGAATGCGGGAACGTGATATGATTCCCGTCGAGCAAAAAGGCAGGGACATTTCCCCTTTGTATACGGTAGAAGGTTTTGGAACAGTTAATGAGCAGCGGCGTCGATGGAGAAAGGTTTTACCACCGGATGGTTCCTTGGAACGGGTTGGGTTGAGGATACCACATGAGGAAGCACACCGGTCGGTGAAAGCGGGCTTGTTCGTTCCGGTGGTTTCGGAACCAGACAGTATAGCAGTGGACTACAACATTAAAGAGGAGAAGATAAACCTGAAAAGGAGAAGTCTCAGCGAACGTCTCTTCTGGGAATATGAAGACCGAGATAAGGCACGATCAATACTCGATACGTTCGCCGAACAAGATTGGATCGACCGTGAAACCTGGAATGAAAATGTAAGTTCGCTGGATCTAGCAGGGGTTTCGCAGAGTGCCGGCCTTCCCTTTCTCTTCGATAACTGGACTGATTCACCGTCGGCCATCAGGGTGGAGAAGGAAGGGCCCCACACGTATACGACGCAGATACAACATGTGCCATCCGAACCTGATGGGTACACTCCGGTCTGGTCGGATGAAGAGAACAATCCACGAAAACAGTTTTTCCTCCCGTTCAGCATCGAAGACTACGACCCGTCAGGATGGGAGACGTTCTGGAAAACCCTAGATACCATGGCTCACGTTCCGCTCGCAACAACAAGACAGATACAGGATACGTTACGAGCCAACTACATGAACGTTCCTGATCTGAACGTGGCAAAGATACAGAAGGAAACGCAAGAAGCGCTCTTAGGTCTAGCAGAGCTCGCAGAGGACCTGGACGATAACAAACGGCTTCCTCGGGAATCATGAAGCTCTACTCCTGTATCGGAAAAATCACAGCGGACTCTGTCTTTTAGGTAACTCCCAACCAATGCTATGCGTTCGGCCATCGACTCAAAAAGGCTTGGAATGGCCGGACAAATATCGCACTGTGGTCCGAGGACGTAGGGAAGCGGACATCTTGTCGTCAGAGGTAGCGCAACTGTTTGCAAACAGTGTCATATCCATAACATCCTTGTCCACAAGTATTCAGGGGGGTCGTGGAGAATTTGCAGGAGCACTGGGGCGAAGTTGATGACCTGGACATCTTTGCAGAACAAGCTAGTAAACTGCGGAACTGCAGTAATATTTAAAAGGTTCTCGTGGGTGGTGCAGTGCATGCCCACGATACATCTAGACAAGGACTACCTGCAACGTGAGACCGGCTTGTCCGATGACGAGCTTGAGCATCATATCACATACCTCGGTACAGAGGTCGAGGACGTCACTGCTGATGAGATTGTCGTGGAGGTGTTCCCGAACCGTCCCGACCTCCTTTCCGAACCGGGGATGGCACGAGCGTTGCAGGCGTTCACAGATCAAGATCCCGGTCTGCGAGAGTATCCTGTAACGGAATCTGAATATGAAGTACACGTGGATGAGAGCGTGGATGCGGTGCGGCCGTACACTGCGTGCGCTGTGGTGGAGGACGTGGATATCGATACGGAGATGGTGATGAAGATGCAGGAGAAGCTCCACGTCACGTACGGCCGCCATAGGGATCGCGTCGCGATCGGTGTGTATCCGCTCGATGACGTCACGTTCCCGATACGCTACACGGCCATGCAACCAGAGGATATCGCGTTCCAACCGCTCGAAGCGGATTCCGTCATGACCGCTTCTGAGATACTATCAGAGCATGAGAAAGGGC
>CAYWOP010000078.1:0-4611 GCA_964459935.1 uncultured Methanosarcinales archaeon
CGACCCCGCCTGCAACGCTTCCGCTACGGAGACGTTCGTGGTCCAGGAATCACGAGGGGAGTGCTCGGAATACAAGGAACGTATCGATAAGATGTCCGATCGGATAGCTGAGATGCAGTACCTCATGGCCGAACAGCCACGGGTAGAGTACGTCCAGCAGGAATCTCCGAATATCGAGGTATCTCAAGTAGAGAACACCTCTGAAACGGTGACATATCACGCGGAGGGCAACGGGAGCATCCGGGCGTACAGTGTGCGGGAGTCGGCATCTGGTTCATTCGTTTCGTTCCCGCGACGCCCGGGCAACCACACGTACATCTTCCTCTTGCGGAACGAGACAGACATGTTCGATGCGGCGATACGACGGTTGGAGTTCAAGGAAGACAACGCGACCCCTTTACGGAATGCTACCGCGAATAGCACGAATGTCTCCGAGCAGGAGCTTCCATTCCCCACCTCCACGAATGCGACACACGGTGCCGTTGTGTACGAGCAGGAGGGGGATGACGACTCGCTCTTCGCTGGCTCTCTCGTGGGGGCGGTGACGCTCACGCTGCTCGGCGCGTGGCGAACAGCCCAACAAGTTTTTTAAAATGAGCGCGCGTCGATGCGGATATGGAAGATCAGGAACGGCAGGAGTACATCGACGACGGGTGGATCCAAGCGATCGTCATCTTCGAGGTCGTCGGGAATCCCCAGCGCCACGTGGTACAGTCACTCGATTCGTACCTGGAGAACGTTGAGACCAGCGACGACATCCGTATACTCTCGAAGGATCGGGAACCGCCGGAAGAGATCGATGACGGCATGTACAGCACGCTGGCGGAGGTCGAGCTCCTGGCCGACGGTCTGGAGACCATCACGTGGCTCTGCTTCAACTTCTCACCGGCGAGCATCGAGATCAGGGAACCCGTGCATTTCCAGTTCCACGCGAGCAAAGTGCAGGACTGGATCAACGACTTCCTCGCCAAGCTCCACGAGGTGGGGAAGGTGAGCAAGCAGGTGAAGTCGAACAACAAGTTGCTCACGAAGAACATGCAGCGGCTTATCAAGAACGGCATCATCATCTGTATCAACAACGGCATGGACACGCCGAAGGAGATCGAAGAAAATCTGGGTATCGAGTACGAGCGTCTCAAACCGTTCTTCGAGGCACTCGTGGAGGAGGGGAAGATCGAGCTCCACGAGGACAGATACAAGCGACCGGAGTAACCCTTATAAGGAAACCTCCCGTATGCCCGTTTCATGAAACGTGAAGTCGAAGCACTCCTCTTCGCCTCAGGTCAGTACTTGACCGTCGATGATATCAACGGTATCTTGGAATACGATGAAGACACGATCCGGGAGGCACTCGAACTCCTGAAGGACGAGTACGATAGCAGTGACTCCGCCCTGGTTATCTTGGAAGCCAACAACGCGTGGAAGATGAGCGTGAAGCCCCAATACGGGGACGTCGTGCAGCAGGTCGTCGCGGATACCGAGCTGTCCACGCCCGTGCTCGAGACCCTCGCGGTGATCGCGTGGAAACGGCCGATCCTCCAGTCAGACGTGGTGGAGATGCGGGGCAGCGGCGCGTATGATCACATCAAGCAGTTGCTTGAGATGGGCTTCATCGAGCGGGAACGCCACAAACGCACGTATAAACTGCATTTGGCTGAGAAGTTCTTCGATTACTTCGATGTGGACGGTGAGGAGGAAATCCGTGACGTCTTTGACGACGTGGAACCACCCGAGCCTGAGGTCGAGCCGGAACAAGATGAAGAGGATGATGAGATCGAGGTGCCGGAGCAGTCAGCGCAAGACCCGTTGGAACAACGGAAGGTCGCGCAGGAAGAGCTCGATGAGATCGACGACGAACTCGATAAGCTCTCTGAACAGGCAGAGGAGAGCATCGAAGAACTGGACGAGCTCACCCAGGAAGAGAAAGAGGAAGCTGAATAAATCACAGCACGCGGTGCAGGTTCTTCACGATATCACTGGCGATGACCGTATCGCCTCGTTCTTCCTGTAACACATCCGCGACCGCGCCGTTGAGGTACGCAGACGCGCACGCGGCATCGAACAGTTCTTGTCCTTGTGCGATGAATCCGGCGGTCAGTCCCGCGAGTACGTCGCCCGTTCCGCCCTTGGTCATCACCGTGTTCCCCGTCTCGTTCCGTTCTTCTCGGTCGGCGGCGATGATCCGGTCCGTCGCTCCTTTCAGTAAGATGATGTTCGTTCCGAGTGCGTCTTGTACGTGCTCTTCCTGAACGTCTGACCGTTCGAGCAGTTCCTCGTATTCACGTCGATGCGGTGTGAAGACCGCGTTATCTATCTCATGGATTAAGACGCTGTGTATCCCGTCGGCATCTACGACTTTCGGACATTGTATCTTTGTAAGGATGTCATGGGCGAACTTTTGCGCTTCTTCACCCAGGCCTGGACCGACGAGTGCGACGTCGCAGTCCGTCGCTTCCTCGACAACTGCGTCCACGTGCTCCGTGGTGAAGTGGTCGCCCTTGAACTTCTTGGTAATCGCGTCCGGAATCCTGTTGTTCACGAGCCAGGCGATCTTCTCTGGGCAGCACGCGATGCATAGGTCGGCGCCGGAACGCAGCACCGCCTCAGAAGCAGTAGCAGTGAGCACCGCGGCTCCCGCGTAGTCGGTGCTGCCCGCGACGATGAGGACACGACCGTGCTCTCCTTTGTGCTCTCCATTTCTGGAATAGTCAAGGATGGATTCGTCGATCATCGGCGCTTGTGCCAGTAGAAGAGGAGTAGGAGCATGACGAGCATCGCGAGTGTCACGACGCCGATGATGGTGATGATCTTGCCCGTGTTGGTGGTCTGAGCGGGTTCCGTCTCTTCCGTTTCCGTCTGTTCGGGTTCAGCAGGTTGTTCCTCGTCGGAAGTCGTGGTCTGTTCTTCGTCCTGCTCCGCTGGTGCTTCTTGGGTCGGTTCTTCCGTTTCTGCGTCCGTATCGGTGGTGTCCGTCTCCTGTGTTGATTCGGATTGTGTGGTCGTGGATGTGCTTATATCCGTCCCAAGCGCGAACGTACTGAGTCCGTCACCGTTTGCGGTGAACGTGTAGCCGTTGAAGCTCGTCTCGTATGTCGTGTTCAGTTCTTCCCAGCCATCACTGCTCTGTCGGTAGAGCTTGATGCGCGTCGGCGTTACTCCTTGAAGTTGCCGTGCGGAGAGTGAGAGGCTGAAGGACACATCTTTCACGTCCGCGTTCGAGAAGCTGTGGTCGATGGAGAACGCGTCGAGCACTGTGCCCTCCGCGTCCACCGTTGCGTTGGAGAACGTCAAGGTGACATCGTTGAGTCGTCGTGTCGGTGTGAACGTGACGCTGCTGAGGGAGTTCTCCGTGTCGACGAAGACTTCCTTCGGCACGTTGCCAGGAAGGTAGGGGTAGGAGACTTGGTTGCTGAGACCCGTGGGGAACGCTCCGCCCCCACCGCCTCCACCGCCGCCTCCGCCGCTGGAGCCGCCGTTGTTATTGTTATTGGAAGGCACGTCGTACTGTTTCACTGTACTGTGTGTGAGTCCTTGTATCTCGATCGTGTTGTTCTGTACGGTACAGGTGTACTGTCCTTGTGTGTTCCCGCTGCTGGTGCATTTGAGTGCTGTCTCGGTAGAGGCGCTGCAGTCGCTCGTCACGTTGTTCGGGTCGGCGTTGGGCGCGTCGCGGATGCACACGCCGTTCTTCGTCGTGTTCGTCTCGTTCATATATACTGTTTTTGTACTGTCCGCCTGGACGCCGTTCACCGTTATGGTGTTGGAGTCGTTGATCTTCGTTTCGTTCACGGTTATCGCCGAGAGGTTGAGGCTCGTGGCGCTGAAGTTGGTTGAGAAGCTCACCGTGGTTTCGTTGTTCTCGGACAGGTTGACTTCTTGCAGGCCGAACCGGGATCCGGAGAGGTTGCTGGAGCCGTTTATAGTTGCGGAGAGGTTCTTGTTACCCTGTATCGTGGAGGAGTTCCCTGTGACTTCCCCGGCGATGCTCAGGTTGATCGTCGTGTTGTCCTCGTTGCTCGCGTTGTCGATCGCTGCGATGGTCAGTCGGCACGTGCGCGGCGAGGTGCAGCCGAGCGCGGAGGCGTTTGTCGTAATGTTCCACGACCCGTTGCTGCCCTGCATCGCTAGGGTGTTCCTGAAGGAGACGTTGACAGTCGTAAGATTACCTGATGTGGTCGCGTTGAGGTAGAGCGATTTGTTGGTCTGGTTTGCGCGGATGATCGTGTCGTTGAGCGCGGCGCTGTCGAGCGTTGGCTGGCCGGTGTCGATGGTCGCGTTGTACACCTGGTTTTCCTTGTTCCCTGGTGCGCTGCCGCCGTAGTCCCACGCCGTGACGTTGAACGTGTGTTCGCCGTCGTCGAGGCTCACGTTCGTCGTGCAGTATTCCGTGTCGGATCCTTGGGAGACGTTGGTGCAGGAAAGGTTTCCTTCGTTGTAAGTGGTGTTGTCGACGATGACGGTGGCATTGCTGATGCCCGTGCCCGTCCCGTTGAGGGTGACGTTGTACGTGAAGTTGTTCTCGTTCAGTGTCTCTCCGCTCGTGGGCGTCTCGGGCGTGATCGTCGGTGTCTCGTTGTCGGTGGCGTTGTATTCGCTGAACCCGGTCACGTT
>CAYWOP010000079.1:0-4600 GCA_964459935.1 uncultured Methanosarcinales archaeon
TGAGCGGAGCGACGAACCCGATCTGCGTCGTGTCCGTTCCGCATCCGGTGAGTAGGAGTAGTGCCGTCAGTATCGCTATCCGCATCGTTTGTTTCGTCATGGTGTTCACCTCGCAGTTTGTGTCCGTGATCGCACAACCCCTTTCATTATTATCACTTACTAGTAACTAATATATTATAAAACCTTTAGTTCTATTATTTTTATTATCAGAATTTTTATAAATATTATATTCTAATAATTAAATATGGATAAGAAAGACCGGCGGATACTCCACCAGTTGGATTACGACGCCAGGATGCCGCTCACGGAACTCGCAGACGCCGTCGGTCTTTCCAAACAGACGTGTCATTACCGACTGGACCGTCTGCAGGAAGAGGGGGTTATACGGGCGTTCAAGACGGTCATCGACGTGCATAAGCTTGGACATCTCACGTACCGCGCGTATATCCGGTACCAAGGAGTTGGCGACGAAGAAGAACCACAGATAATCGAGTATTTCAATGAACATGAGAAGGTGCTCTGGTTCGTGAGCCTGCTCGGCTCGTGGGACGCCGAAGTCGTGTTCACCGCGGAGAACTTCATACAGTTCAGCAATCTGTTCAAGCAGGTGAAGGAAGAGATCGGTGAGTATTTCCATGAGTACGAGCTTTCCATGTCGGTCGTCAACCATCACCTGAATAGGGACTACCTGCTCGACGCGGACCGAGGAGAGTTCGAGTCACGGTATTATGGATACGAGCCCAGCGCAGTCGATCTTGACGAGCTTGACATCCGGATACTCAGGAAGTTATCCCAGAACTGCAGGCAGAGCAATATGGAGTTGGGACGCAAGCTCGACGTTACGTATCATACGGTGAAGGACAGGATCGAACGGATGGAACGTGACGATCTTATCTCCGGGCACCGCATCCACATCGACCTAGACAGTATAGAGAGGACGCATTACAAAGCGAACATGACGCTGGACAACCCGGGCAAAGAGGAGGAGCAGGAACTGTACTCGTACTGCAACTCCTTCAACATCATCACGTACCTCGTCGAAGTGCTGGGACAGCGCGATTTCGAAGTGGAGATCGAAGCCGAATCGCAGAGCGAGTTCACGGAAACGCTACGGAAGATCAGGAACCGGTTTCCAGCGCTTATCCAGGACTATGATATCCTGCAAGTCACGGATGAGCACCGGCTCGACTACTTCCCCAAAGGTATCGCGGATAACGCTTGAACATGTTCTTGTAAAGAGTATGGAGGGCTTTCGCCCTCCGAGGGCACGGTATCACTGCTGCACGACGTTCCACCCGTCGCTGTACCGGTAGATGTCGTAGTCGGCCTGGAGTGAGCGGTTCTCGAATCCCTCGGTACCCACGATACTCTCGTATTCGTCCAGCTGTTGCATGCTACGAAAGATGCAGTCATGCTGACCGGGCTCGCACTCCTCCATGGCCGCTGCCATGTATTTGATCTCGTCGTATCCGAGCGCCGCCCAGGACGCTTCGGTGAAGCTGGCGTTCTGGGAGGACAGTATCTCCTGTACGACAGGATCTTCTGTGACGTTCAGCGGCAGAAATTCGATGGATACCGTGCCGTTCAGCACTGATTGAGGAACCCGCTCTTCGACTGAGGGATAGACGCATTCAGAGGCGGTGACGCATAGCATGTTCATGTTGTACCCAAGCTCGGTCAGTTGCGAGTACACGTTCACCGCTTCTGGATCCACGTAGATCCCCATCAACGTATCGACTCCGTCGTTGTGCGCTTTGGTCAGTAACGTGCGGAAATCCTTTGTCCCGACCTCGTACCAGTACAGGCTGGCATTCGGGGCGACTTCCCGGACTCCCTCAGCACAGCGCTTCCCGTACTTGGTATTGCTCATCAACAGACCTAGTTTTTCATAGACCCCCTCCTCCTTTGCGTACCTGGCCAGCTGACGACAACCTTCTTTCCCATTGAAGTGTGCCTTGAACGCGCGGGGATTGCTCTCCAATAGATCCTTGGTATATGCCGAGTAGTGGAACGGTACCTCGGAATCCTGCATAAGAGAGTTGATCGCGTTCGCTGGCAGGTAGAACAACGTCGTGATGATATCGGGGTCGTTCGTGGAGAGTACCGACCGCGCTGCGGTTATGCTTTTCTTCCCGTTGAACTCTCCGTCTTTTACGACCAAGCTGATATTACGACCGTTGATACCCCCTTGGGCATTGATCTCATCCACTGCATGCCTTGCTCCACGCACCCAAGGTTCTCCCAGGTTCGTTCCCTGCCCGGAGAGCGGTGCCACCGCGCCGATCATGTAAATCGTTTGCTCGGCTCCCACTTGTCCTGTAATTGTCCCTGAACACGCAGTAAGTACCAGTACCAGAGCTGTGAACAACAGTTTCTTCATCACGACCACCTCGTTGTAACCACTTGGTGGTCACATATACTTAAAAATTTGCTACTATAAGTCTATAGTAGTATGCAGTCACTGGAGAAGTTGCAAGATGTCGGACTGACGAAGCAAGAAGCGAAGACGTACCTGGAACTGGTAAAGCTCGGCGAGACCAAGACCGGAACGCTCTGCGAACATACCGGCATCGCATCGTCTAACATCTACCACGTGCTCGAACGCCTGATCGACAAGGGACTAGCGAGCTACCGCTTGCAGAACAATACCAAGATATACATGCCGGCGCCGCCGCATGCGTTGAACGAACTGATCGAGAAGAAACGAGAACAACTGGAACGGGAACGGAAAGAACTGCAGGAAGTCATCAGTGAATTAGAAGAAGAGCAGGAACAGGATCTGTCCGTCACCGACTACAAGTACTACGAGAACGTCTGGGGCGTCAGATCGATGTGGAACGAGATCAACGAGATGCAGTCACCAGAGCATATGATCAAGATCCACACGTCACAACAGGCCGCATATGAAAAACTCGTGGACTTCTTCGACAAACATTTCGAGGTCAGACGAGAACGGGGCGTAAAAGGAAGGATGATCTTCCCCGAAGAAGATCCGGAACTGGCAGAGCAGCGTGCAGACGACGTCACCGATATCCGCTTCTTACCACTAGAGAACAACGCGGAGTGGGGCGTGTTCGGAGATACGCTGTTCATGCACCACATCACCGGCGACACCCCACACAGCTTCCTTATCAAGGACGACGAGTTCGCCGACACGTTCGAACAGGTCTTCGATGAACTCTGGGAACGAGCGGACGACACAGCGTAGCTACTCCAAGACCCGCACGGAGCCGTTCACGTACTTGTTATGCACGTACTTGATGCCGCGGGCTTCACCCTGCTCGTCGAACCGGTACGTGTCTAGAACACCATCGTAGGTGGCGTTGTAGAGGTAGTCTCGGATCGCTTGCCCGTCGTACCCCGCTTCTCTAATCGCTTCCGCGATCATCTTCGTCGTGTCGTACCGCGCTCCCACCACAAATGTACTGGAGGGTGCGCGACCGGCGCGTCGTTCGAACTCGTCGAGTAACTGCCCGGCCGCAGGTGATGTCTCACTCGAGAGCTGCGGCGTGTTGATGAACCACGCGGGACTGCGGTTCCCGTAGATGTTCCTGAACGCGTTTCCTGATACGTAGTACGCGCCGTAGAAGTCGTGATCGAACCCGAGCTCGCGCGCTTGCTTCATCGCCTGTGCACCGGTCTTCCCGCTCTGCGGGTTGAAGAAGATCGCGTCCGTTTCAGCCTCACTGAGCTTGGTCAGTTGACTCCTGAAATCATCAGCGCCTTGCGGATAGCGCTCACTCGCTACGACCTCGCCGCCCTGCCGTTCGAACTCTTGTGTAAACGCTTCTTCCAGGCTCCGTGCGTAGTTCGTGTTCTCCGTCAGGACCGCCCCGGTATCGTGTCGTTGCGCCACGAGTCGTGCGAGTTCTCTCCCGCCTTGCTCGTCGTTCACGCTGGCCCGGAACGTATAGCTGGAATTTGCGGTGATGGTCGGGTCCGTGGAGAACGTGGAGAGCATGACGGTCTCGGTCTGGTCGGCGATGGGCTTCATCGCGAGCGTCTCGTCACTGCAGAGTCCGCCGAGGACCACCTCTACGTCAGTTGTGGAGGTGAGTTGGCGCATGGCGGTCGCGGCGGTCTGCCCGTCACACTTCACGTCTTGGAACCGTACCGTCAGGTTCTTCCCGTTCACGCCGCCGTTGGCGTTGATCTCGTCGACCGCTATCTCGATCGCGTGTCGCTCGTCCGCTCCGTATTCTGATATCGGACCGCTGAGTGGACCCACGTAGCCCAGGGTTATCGTGTCGCTGCTCTGCTGACACCCAGTCATTGCTAGGAGGGCTACTACGGCTATTAGTATGTATTGGTACTTCATGGTAACCACAGTTAATAGGGTATATTTATAAAAATAACTACTATATCTTTTGTAAAAACTACATTATAAGAAAATTATTTGTGGGTGATACACGATAGCGTTGGATGCGACGGATACGGAGATCCTGCACACGATAGACCTGGATGCGCGACAGCCCGTCTCGCAGATAGCGAAGACCATGGAGATAGGACAAGAGACCGCTAGGTACCGGCTCAACAGGCTTCAGGAAGAAGTTATCAAAGAATTCGTCACCTTGCTGAACGCGTCGCATTTCGGACTCAC
>CAYWOP010000080.1:0-4582 GCA_964459935.1 uncultured Methanosarcinales archaeon
GCTCCCACCGATGCTCCCCACCTTGGTCGTTCCTGGCGTGATGATACCGATGCTGCTCGGTCCTATAACCGTCGTGTCGTTTTGCCTGGCGTGTGCGATGATATCAGCGGTGTCGTGCACCGGTATGTTCTCCGTTACGATAACAACGGTCTCTACTCCGTTCATGATTGCCTCGAGAGCTGCGTCTTTCGCGGCGAACGGTGGGACGTAGATGACTGACGTGTTCACCCTGGGGTGTTCGTCGAGCGCTGTGGAGACGGTGCCGTATACGGGGACTCCATGCACGTCTTGCCCTGCCTTGCCCGGGGTGACGCCGCACGCGACGTCCGTTCCGTAATCCAGCATATCCTTGGTACTCCTGGACCCTTCGTTCCCCGTGATGCCCTGGACGAGCACTGACGTATTTTCATCAATGAGTATCGCCACGGTGCGCCTCCGCTCGCTCTACCATCTCTTTCGCTGCTACTGTTATCGGTGTTGTATCATCATACAGGGTGAGGTCGAGTCCGTGCTCGTCGGCGATAGAGCGTGCGATCTCGAACCCCTGCTCATCGCCGGGTCCTGCGCGTCGTACCACGATGGGATACACCGCCTTGCGCTCTGCTAGGACATCGAAGATCGCTTCAAGCGTGTCGTCGATCCTCGTGAAGTTCGCTCGTCCACCGACGATGAAGCACCCGTGCAGGCCGTCCTTGCTCAGGACCAGATCGGCGAGTTCCCGTACCTGCTCCGGCGGCGGGTTCCCGCTGTACTCTGTATAGTTCGCGAGTGCCCCGCCGTACGTGAGTATAGCATCCATCGCTGTCACGCTCGCCCCGCCGCCGCTGGCGAGGACGGCGATATCTCCGTCCAGGTCCAGGTACGTCTTCCCGGCGACACCACGGTGGGTGGAGGCGTTGATCTCCCGGGCTCGCTCCTCGCGTTCGTTCTGTTCGCGGAGCCCTACGCGTTCGGGAACTTCAAAATCTTGCCTGTACATGCCGTCGTCGTCGAGTATGACATGTGCGTCAGCCGCGTAGAGCCCGTCCTCCGTGGATATCACCGGATTTATTTCTACCGTTTTCACATCGTTGTCTCGGTAAAATTTGTACAACGTGCATGCGAGGGATGCGATGCTGTGGAGGTCCTGTTCGAACCCTGCGTCGCTCCACGCTTCTCGGACCATCCATTCCTGTAATCCCGTTACGGTGTCGATGGCTCGGGTGACTATCTTGTCGGAGCCGCGCCAGTCCTCGACATCTACCCCGCCTTCCGGGCTGAGGACGAGTACGGGTACACGTTTTTTCGTATCGAACGTACATCCAATATAGTATTCAGGACCGCTGAGGCGTTCTTCCACCAGTATCTCGTCTGTGTCGAATGCGTCGAGGAGTTCCTTCACTGCTCGTCGCGTCTCATCGCGTGTTTCTGTGAACCGTATCCCGCCCTCTTTTTTCCTCCCGCCGGTCAACCGTTGGATCTTCACCACCGCGTTGTTCCTGTCTGTCTGATCAGGAGCGGTGACGAGGTCTCCCGCTGGCGTGGCGATTCCAGCATGGGACAGGAGTCGTTTTCCTTCGTGCTCTTTCAGTCTCACAGCTCTCTCAGTAGCTCCTTTCTCTCATTTATTGGAAGTATCGTGCATAGACGTGTTCGTCCAGGTCGTCGTGGAAATGGTCGGGGAGCGTGGCTTCGTGCTCCATCCCCATCTTCTCGTAGAACCCTTGAGCGCGTTCGTTATCCTCATGTGTAAGGAGGAACAGTTTCCGCAGTGAACCGTCGCGCTCGTCATAATATTCCTGTATGCGCTCCACGACGTACGTGAAGAGTTGTGGAGCGACGCCGTCTCCCTGTACCTCTGGTATGACGCCGATGTGGTAGACTTCTGCGAGGCCGTGCCGTATCTCTCCTTGTTGTCGCCATGTCATCACGCCCACGGGCGTCCCGTTCTGTTCTGCGAGGTAGTACCGGTCGCCCCTGTCCAGTTCGTCCACACAGACGTCCCGTCCACGTTCCGGGCTGTCCGCCAGTCCCGCGCTGCTCAGCACGGTGCCGGCGTCGAGCGCCTTTTCTTCCTGGATACGCGTAATCTTCATTCGACCGTCACGCATTTTGCGAGGTTCCGCGGTTTGTCCACGTCATTCTCTTTCCGGCGTGCTACGTGGTATGCGAAGAGTTGGAGCGCTGCGACGTTGAGGAAGGGCGTGCGGGAGGAACGGCTCTCGGGTACCGGGAGTACATGGTCCGCTACATCGATATCGTCCGTTGCGACAGCGATGACGTCGCCGTTCCTCGCCTTGACCTCTTCCATGTTCCCGTACGTTTTATCATACAACGGGCCGTTTGCGACGAACACGGAGGGAGTGTTCTCGTCGACGAGTGCGATGGGGCCGTGTTTGAGCTCTGCCGCGGGGTAGCCCTCAGCGTGGATGTAACTGATCTCCTTGAGTTTCAAGGCTCCTTCTTCCGCTGCTGGGTGGTTGAGGCCGCGGCCGAGGAAGAGCATGCTGTCAGTGTCCGCGTACTGCGTCGCGACCTGCTTGATCGCTTCTTCATTTGAGAGGACGGTTCTGAGTTTGTGCGGGAGTCGTTCCAGTCCCTCTGTACCCTGGATCTGGTGGAATGTGAGGAGTTGCGCGGTGAACGCTTTCGTGCTGGCGACACCGACTTCTTTTCCGGCTTTGACGCCGATGTACCTATCGGTTTCTCTGGCGATCGCGGTGCGTTCCTCGTTGACGATGCCGAGCGTGTCCGCTCCGTTCTCGTTGCTCGCGCGAACTGCTCCCAAGGTGTCGGCGGTTTCTCCCGACTGACTGACGGCGATGACGAGGTCATCGCTCGTGGCGGTGTTGTGATAGCGGAACTCGGCCGCGTGGTGGACCTGGACTCTTCTGTCCAGTATGTATTTCGCCGTTTTGCACGCGTAGAGGCTCGTCCCGCACGCGGTAAGGTATACGCGGTCATACTGCTCCAGGTCCACGTTGATTTCACGGTCCTGATTGTCGTGGACCATCCCTGGCTGCTCATGGATCTCCTTGTGCATGTAGGTCTCGTGTCCGTCTTTCGTGATCGCGTGCGTGTCGGTATCCAGGGATTCGTACTCCACCGTTTCCGCTGGTTGCGCGCCGTTCTTGTCGATTCGTATGACCGTGTCTTCGGGGAGGTGGGCGACGCGGTCCGCGTGTTCGGCGAAGCTTCCCTCGTCGCTGCTGATGTAGCTGGCGTCGTCGGATCGTCCGATGCACAGCGGGCTTTTCCTCCGCGCTGCGACGATCTCGTCTCCTCCTTTCATGATCGCGGCGATGGCGAAGCTTCCTTCGAGTCGTGGCAGTACGGTACGCATGGCCCTGGCGAGGTCGCCCTCTGCCTCGTCGAGGAGATGTGCGATGACTTCCGTGTCCGTCTCCGAAGTGAAGGTTCTATGTTGCAGTTCTTCTTTGAGTTCTTCATGGTTCTCGATGATACCGTTGTGGACGACGGCGATGTCCCCCGCTACGTGTGGGTGGGCGTTGTCGTCGGTCACGGCGCCGTGTGTCGCCCAGCGCGTGTGTGCGATGCCCGCAGTGCCGTCCCGTGTAGTTGTATGCTCTCGGAGGTCGTCGATGCGTCCCTTCGTTTTCTCGACGGTAAGGGTGTCAGAGATGGCAATGCCGGCGCTGTCGTACCCGCGGTAGTCGAGCTTGCTCAGTCCGCGGAGGAGTTCGTCCGTTATGTTCCTGGAACCGATATATCCGTATATCCCACACATCGTATCCTCTATTCACTCTACGGTCGTTTATAAGCATCATTCAAACTGACTTGCCAGTTACCTACATTTTAAAAACAGATTTACCTTTCTAAAATACTAGAAACAGATAATCTTCCTTTCTAGCCATATATAACATCTTTTCTTAATTCTTTACCCTTTTTAAGACCGTATTTTTCTTTTTCACAGACAGTTTATTATAAAAATCTATTATAATATTACAAACTTTTTTATAATACCTGTGTTTGCCTGGATACGATGAGTTACTACATCGTTCGCGACGACGATGGACTGGAAGCCGTCCCGGCAGCGCTGCTCGACCAGGCGAATCTGAACGTGCTGAACCACCCGATCCGCCGGGAGATCTTGGAATTACTCGATGAGCAAGCGATGTTCCCGGCCGAGCTCGCTCGAGAACTTGACCTGCACGAGCAGAAAGTGTACTATCATGTGAAACAACTCGCCAACCTCGGCATCATCGAGGAAGCGGGAGAGGAGCAGATACGCGGAGCGCGTGCGACGAAGTACAGGGCGACGGCGATGAACTTCGCGTACGTGATGGATGAGGACTGGGAACCGCTCGGGACCGTTCGCCGTGACGTAGATTCGAAACGGTCACGGTTCCTCTCACCCTTCACAGACAACGGAGTACTGAACGCAGATATCGTCGTGGGCAGTCCCGACCCGCATGGGCCGTATAAGAGCTACGCTCGGGACGGGCATTACGCGACCGACTTAGCTCTCTCCCTGGACTGTTCGTTACCGGAGCGGTTCTCCGTGAAGCTCGACGTTGACGTGAAGGCCGAGGGGACGCACGAGCGCAACATGATAGTGGTGGGCGGGCCCGGGACCAACGTG
>CAYWOP010000081.1:0-4548 GCA_964459935.1 uncultured Methanosarcinales archaeon
TCCGGGACACTGCCCTGCTCCACGTACCGCGAACCGATAGCGAAGTCAGCGCCGTCATTGAGGGCATCGATGAGTCGTGAGATATCCGCTGGGTCGTGCGAGAAATCCGCATCCATCTGGATGATAGCATCAGGATCCAGTAGGTCGACCGCGTACTGGAACCCGGCGATGTACGCCCGACCGAGCCCCTCCTTCTCCGACCTGTGCAAGAGAAAGACGTTATCATGGTCGTTCCGATACTCCCAGACGAGCTCTCCCGTGCCGTCCGGACTGTTGTCGTCCACTACCGTGACCGATAGAGATATGTCGGGTGCAGCGGTAGTTACTTTGTCCAAGAGTGGTATGATATTATCAGCTTCGTTGTACGTGGGTATGACCACGCATGCCGTGTTGATCTGATCGCCCTCGTGTTTTCGAACGACCTTCGTCTGTCTAGCTTGTGCTTCCATCATAAAACACCCCCAACGAGTAGACTGCATCAGTGGAAGAGACATATAAAGGTAGGTCTGAAGCTTTAAGAGTGTGAAATCCTATGTGTAGGGTATGAAAGTGGTAGCTGTATCAGGGGGTTTTGATCCGGTTCACGTCGGCCATCTACGTATGTTTCATGAGGCCGCGGAACTCGGAGATGCTTTGGTGGTCATCGCGAACAACGACAACTGGCTGCGTGCCAAGAAGGGATACGCGTTCATGCCCGAGCGTGAGCGCAGGGAACTTCTTCTCTCGTTAGGTCCAGTGGATGCTGTGCATATCACGGACCACGCAGTGGATCCTGACGACATGACAGTGTGTGAAGCGCTCCGAGCTGTACATCCGGACGTGTTCGCCAACGGTGGGGACCGGAAAGAAGGTTCCGTGCCGGAGTACGCACTGTGCGATGAGCTTGGCATCGAGATGGCGTTCAATGTCGGCGGGGACAAGATACAGAGCAGCAGCGAGCTTGTCGAAGCCGCAGCTCTCGCCGCGAAGCCCAAGGCAGTTACGTAGGCCGTCGTTGTACGGAGATACAACGGGCGTGGAAGCTACGCTGGTACGACCTGTTAGGTCCGTCGCAGACAGGGTGATTGTCGCACAGATTACCGCATTTTCGGTGCGAACGCAAATTTATGAAGAAGCGCTGTAATGCTTGAATCTGGCGGATACAAAAGTTTTTAAAGACTCGGCAACCCGAGACTTTTCGTGAGATACCGATGTTGAAACGAACTTTGATATTGGTCGCGTTGATGTCAGCAGCAGTTACCGCTGCTCCGATTCTGCACCCCAACGGCACAGGGGTCAACGGGAAGACGTGGAGCGGAGCGTACGACGAGATGATGAATGCCTTGTTAAACGAAGACAGGGTCATCACGTCGGTCGGTGACAAGCTCTGGGTACCATGGTACGATCGGAGCGACCAGTGCACCGTCGATCACTTGCAAGATGACAACGCGTGTGACGCATCGACGATAGATGGGACACACAACTGCATGGTCACGGACGAGTTCAGTCAAGTCGGTCTTCTCATCGCCATGCACGACGATCAGGAGCGCATGGAGCAGTTCTTCAACACCGTGAAGGAGATCGACAGCGACAACGGAGACCTTCCCGCGTGGCGTCTCTACCGCGACGGTAGCGTCATCAAGGAATGCAAGGATGGTATCAACGGGAACTGCGACACGGCGAGCGACGCGACTGCGCGTATCATCATGGCACTATTCACAGCCGGGAACAACGACGCGTTTTCCGAGGACAACCGTGAAGCGTACAAGGAGTACGCGGCGAACCTCGCATACGACATGGTCAAGTACGAAGTGGAAGAGACGTGCCGACCCACGGATTACGGTGAGACGTGCCACTGGCTGGCCGCTGGGAGCGAAGCGAAACGCGGTGGCCTACGCAGCACCGACTTCGGCTACACCGGGTACTACGCTGATGCGATCATCGCGATGATCCAGGCCCACGCCAACACCGGAGACGAGATGTTCCTCGCCGTCGCTGATGATTTCACGAGGAACTACCTCCAAGCGGCGCAGTTCGATGGTGACTTCAGCGTGCCTCCGGGACGGAGTTTCCGCTGGACCAACCTTGACGGGAAGCCACAAGCTGAGTGCACGAACGGCTGCGACCCTGTGATGTGGGACGGCGCCGACGCACCCCGCGCGACGGGGATGTGCCTCGCAGAGTACTACGCCGACAAGATGGGACACAATCTGCCCGAACTCGACACATACTGTCAAAAATGGGGTGACGAGCACATGAGCGACCCGGATCAAGCACCGATCCAGTACAAGCCTGACGGAACTGCAGACGAACCGCGAAGCGGATACTTCAGCCAAGGCCTGCAGAGCCTATTCCTCACCGGCTACGATACCACTCTCTTCGACGACGCCGTGAAGAACGCGGTCGAGCACTACAGTCCCGAAACCCAGACGTGGGACTATACCGCATGCTTCGGCGTGTACCACCAGGCGTTCCCGATGCGCGCTCTCGGTATCGGTATGGGAGAGACGCTGAACGCCGTCCGTCCTGACGGTGAGATCGACTATGAAGGGTTCAATGACAGCACGCAGAGCTCTGGAACTGCGTCCTCCCAGCCGTACAGTTCCCCAGATACACAGTCAGATTCTGCACCTGCACCGTCGAATCCGGATAGTTCGGACGATACAGGGTCGTCGACAACGACCAGTGGATCCGTCTCCGAATTACCCACGACGTGCAGCCTCGCTAGCTGCGAAAAACGTGTGGACACGACAGAGGGAGCGTGCAGAACAGTTGAGTATGCTTCAGATCTCGGCGATATCGACCTGCTCGCGTGCGACAAAGGGGGAGTTGTGGAAGTATATCGACAATCCGCTCCGGATATCTCTTTCGAAGCCTGCATCGGTGATGCATGTGTTGACGAGATGCGCGGTTTCGCCGAAACCCCGCTTTCTAGTGGGAACCTTCCAGACGAATCCCAAACGGGACAGTCGGAAACCACACCGGAGGACAGCACCCCGACCAACACAGAGGACGGTACGGACGCGCCCAATAACCAACCCGACGACGGGGGAACCACAAGCTCCTATCCGTTACGTGCGTTGTCCGTAACGTGCGACGCAGGAACATCCTGTTCCGTGAAGACGGACAGTACTGAAGGCGCTTGCCGCTCGGTCACTCTAGAGACCGAAGCAGGCGATATCGACCTGCTCGCGTGCGACAAAGGTGGAGTTGTGGAAGTGTACCGACAATCCGCTCCGAACACCTCTTTCGAAGCATGCATCGGTGATGCGTGCGTAAACGGCATGCGCGGCTTTGCCACAACACCTCTTCCTGAGACGACCAACAACTCCAAGCCCGAGGCAGGTGACCAGTTGGAATCATCCGACACTGGTGAACAGAGCACCCGCTCCGACAGCACTGATCCGACCAACACAGAGGTGGGATCGGACTCGAACCGCATCGCGAACATATCGTTGGCCTGTAAGATCGACGGATCATGCTCTGTCGCTACGGATACCGTGAACGGTAAGTGCCGTAGCGTTGAGTTCGCGACTGACCACGGTCCTATCGTCCTCCTCGGTTGTGAGAAACAAGACGGTGTTGAGGTGTACCGCCAGTCAGCACCGGACACGAGTTTCAAGGCCTGCATGGGAACCGCGTGTGTCGACGAGCTTCGCGGCTACGCTGAACTCGGCAATCATTTCGGGACTGACGTATCAGAGCTTACATCGTTCAACCTCCTCGGGGAGAACTAACCCGAGATGAAGTCATTCGGGTTTACCGTTATCGAGGCGCTAGCCACGCTCCCCGTCGCGTCCTCCGCGTTACACTGCAGTGACCGGTTGACATCGCCGTACGGGTACTCGATGTAGATGCTGTTGGAGCCGGTGCTGAACGCGCCGGTGCCGAGATCGAACTTGTACTCATACGGCTCGGTACCATCGATACCGTTGCATTCGAACACGTATGCGATACCGTCTCCCGTGTCCTTGGGATACCAAGGTTTCACGGAGATACCGGCGCGGAACGGCCCGGTCGTGCAGCTATCGCACACGGTCGAGTTCCCTTCTGATACGCGGTAGATGTTCCCCTCTGTCTCGCCGAGTCCGACGAACCCTGGCTCGCCGTAGATATCCGTCACGTAGAGACCACCGTCTGCGAACTCAAGACCGATCGGCGTGCCGTACCCGTCACCGCTGTACTTCAGGAATGTACGCTCCCCGGTAACGTCGCCCTGTTCGTCCAGCGTGAACTCCTTGACGTGCTTTCCGTTCTCCACCGGTCCTTCCTGGTAAATCGCTCCACCGACTGCAACGTAGAGCCTGCCTGTAAGGTTCGGGAAGGTACCGTTGTTGAAATCCATATCCACAGGTGATACCCCGAGCGTTGCGATGCGTTTGTTCAGGAACGTCTGCATGTTATCATCCAGTCCCCACCCGTAGTTCTCACCTTGCTCGACACGTACCAAGCGGTCGTCCGTGTCCGGTGCATTATCCGTCACGAACAGCTGCTCGTATCCGGGGCGCCAGTCCGCGCCGAACGGGTTGCGGAATCCCTTCGCATAGATCTCCGGATTCGACCCATCGG
>CAYWOP010000082.1:0-4526 GCA_964459935.1 uncultured Methanosarcinales archaeon
CGCGTTCTGCGCTCCTGTCGTGCCCGTACTCCCTATCTCCTCCTTGTCGTAGAAGAGGCAGAGCTGCGTCGCGTCGTCGGTCGCGTTGAACAACGCTTCCAGGCTTGCAAACGCCGAGCTACGATCGTCATGGCCGTAGCCCGCGAGCATAGACGAGTCAAAACCCACATCGCGTGGCGTGCCAGCGGGGACGAAGCTCAACTCCGCGCTGACCAGGTCCTCCTCGACCAGGCCGAACTCCTCGTTGAGGATCTCCATCATACGGAGCTTCACGCGTTCCTCGACCTCGTCATCTTCAACGCGTTCGCTCCCCACCAACGGGTTCAACTGTTCTCCCTCCACGACGTTCTTCGCTTCCTTCTCCAGCTGGTCCTTGGCCAGATGTGGAAGGAGATCCGGTATCGTAAACACAGGATCGTCCGGATCGTCGCCCAAAGTGAACACGCGCCGCTCATCTTCCTGGGTATACGCGACGCCGCGGAGGGAGAGCGGTATGTTCAACCACTGATACTTCTTCACGCCGCCGTAGTAGTGCGTCTTGAACCTCGCGAGGCGGTGCTTCTCATCCAACGGGTACGGCTTGAGGTGGAGGCACGGACTGTCGATATGACTCGCGACCGCCCGGATTGTTTCCAAACCATCGTACCGCACGAGTGCCACGTTCTTCTCATGATCCACGCGGTAGTACGTTTCACCGTGTTCCAGTTCATCCACGTCCCGCAGGTCTTCGAAGCCTTCCTCTTCCGCGCGGTCGACGATGAACCGGGCGACCTCCCGCTCCGTCTTGTTCGCACCGAGAAAGTCCGTATACTCCTTGGCGAACGTGTCGACCGCGTCGCTGTCCAGCGATTCTCGTGCCGGTTCGCTGTCGATGAGCAACTCCTCTGCCAGAGCGTCGTAATCGCGAGACATACTGCAAGAGGGCCTGTTTCGCTATAAAAAGATTGCGACAACTACTTAAGTCCGAGCATACTTATTCCATCCATGACAGCATATGATGATTTACTCGATCTGGTGAAAGAACAGGGCGTGCTCGGTTCGGTACAGGGCCTCCTGAGCTGGGATCAAGAGGTGATGATGCCCGCGGGCCAAGGGCAGCGCCGAGCAGAGCAGCGGAGCGCCGTAGCAGGGCTGGTCCATGACCTCGCACGGCGAGACGAGATCGGAGAGTTGCTGGAGGAGATAGAGCTGGAGGAGCTCACTCAGGAAGAACAGGCCCAGGTCAGGGAGATACGCTGGTCCTACGATCGCGCCACGTCAGTGTCGAAGGAACTCGTGCGAGAGACCGAACGTGCCACGTCGGAAGCGCAAGAGGTATGGAAAGAGGCGAGGGCAGATGATGACTTCGAACGGTTCGCCCCGCACCTGGAACGCGTCACTGAACTGAAAAGAGAGTATGCGGACCAGATCGACTCGGACAGGGATCCCTACGCGGTCCTCTTCGATGACTACGAACGCGACATCTCACTCGAGACCGTAGAGCGAATCCTCTCATCCATCAAGAAGGGTATCAGTTCATTGATTACCACAACGGAGTACGAGGAATCTATTCTCGAATTCGAACCGGACAGGGTGCAGCGTGACGTGGTGCGCGACATCGTCGAGTCCCTCGGATACGATTTTGATAAAGGACGACTGGACACGGCGACCCATCCGTTCACCGCAGCGGGCGGGCGTATCACCACGCGGTACGAGAACTGGCTCGAGGCCATCACCGCAGCCGTGCACGAAGCCGGTCACGGGATGTACGAACACGGCCTTCCCGAAGAGCATTTCGGCACGCCACTCGGCGATGCCAGGTCGTTGACGGTACACGAGAGCCAAAGTCGATTGTTCGAGAACCATATCGGACGGAGCAGAGCGTTCTGGCAACAATGGCTCCCCCGCATACAAGACGAATACGGACTGGAGGTAGACCTCGAGGATCTCCTGCGCGTCGTGCAACGCGTGGAACCCGGCCCGATCCGCGTGACCGCGGACGAAGTAACCTACACCATACACATCATCGTACGGTTCGAACTGGAACGCGCACTGGTACGCGACGAGATAGCCGTGGAGGAGTTGCCTGCGGTGTGGAACGAGAAGATGCAAGAGTATCTTGGAGTGGAGCCCGAGAGCGATGCAGAGGGCGTGTTGCAGGACGTGCACTGGAGCATGGGCAACATCGGCTACTTCCCCACATACACATTGGGGAGCGTCCTGGCCGCACAACTCTTCGCAGCAGCTCGGGATGATATCGATGATCTGCAATCGCGGCTGCGAGCCGGTGAGTACGAGCCGTTGCGCGCCTGGTTACATGAGCACCTCTGGCGCCATGGCAAGCGCTACCGAACGGACGAGCTGATCGAACACGCAACGGGAAAACCGCTCTCAGCTGACGACTACCTCGATCACTTGGAACGTCGGTATTCAGAGTAACGCGTCGAGCTCGTCCTTCATCTCCTCGATCACGCCGAAGCCCTGCTCCCAGAACTCCTCCGTTCCTGGTGCAAGATCGAGATGGTTGAGCAGGTCCACAGGAGCCGCGCTCCCACCTTTGCGAAGCACGTCAAGATAGTTTTCTACGAACGAGTTACCTTTCTGTCCGTATTGTTTGAACATGCTCAGGACGGAGAGGTTGCCCCAGCTGTACGCGTAGCAGTAGAACGGGGAGTGATGGAAATGCGGTATCGCGTGCCACTCGTGACGGAACCCGTCCGGTATCTGCATCGCTCCGAACTGCTCCGTCAGTGTTTCCAAGTAGATCTCTTCCAGCTCGTGCTGCGTCACGCCGTCCTGTATCGCGTCATGCGCTTTCCTCTCGAAGATAGTGAAGTACGCCTGGCGGCACACCGTCCCGTAGAGCTTGTCCAGGAGGTAGAGTAGCGTCGCAGTTTTTTCATCATCGTCGCCTTCGGCGAGGAGCTTCTTCGCCACGACGGTCTCCGCGAACACCGACGCCGTCTCGGCCATGGGCAGGCTGGCCTTATAGACCAGATTTGGCTGGTCCTGGGAGAGCACGCCGTGGACCGCGTGGCCCAGCTCGTGCGCCATGGTGAAGACGTCGCGGAGCTTGCCCGTGTGGTTGAGCATCATGTACGGTGTTATCTCGTTATGCACGCTGAGGTTGAACGCACCGCCGCGCTTCCCTTCCTTGGGATGGCTGTGCACGTGATCATCGTCGAAGACCTGTTTCGCGGCGTCGTGGAACCGTTCGTCGAATTCTTTGAAGGCTGAGAGCACGAACCGTTTGCTCTCTTCGTAGCTGTAGTCCTTGTCGACGGTGTAGGGAGCGTAGAGATGGTACCGGTTGTGTTCGTGGCCGAGGAGCTCCGCCTTCTCCCGGAAGTAGTCCGCGAAGAGTTCCGTGTTGTTCTGGACTGTTGTGAGCAGTGCGTCGACCGCTTCGTCACTCACGTGGTTCGCGTGGTTCCGGATGCTGATCGGTGCTTCGTGGCCGCGTATCTTCACGCCCTCGTTGTACCAGTCGAGCACGACGTTCTTGTAGATCTCCGTCAACTCCGTGCTCTCGTCCGCATGTTGCTCGAGCAACGCTCCGTACGCTTCGCGTCGCTTGTCAGGATCCGATGACCGCACGTATTTTGTCAGCTCCTGCCTGGTGACATCCTCCCCCTGGAAGCGGTACGTGTACTGGTTGGTGACCACCTGGTAGAGGTTGCTGAACGCCTCCCCGCTCGTCATGCCCTTGATATTCAGTATCTCCTCCACCTCTTCCTCCTTGGTGTAGGGCTTGTCGTCCCGGATGCGCTGTAAATAGTATGCGTGGTCAGGCGCCGCTTCCTTGCACTGTTCCACCTCCTCATCGTCGAGGTCGAGCAGCCAGTGCTTGAAGAACAAGAGCTCGTTCTTGATATCGGTCTGCAACTGTTTCAGCCGTGACCGCTTGGCGAGCACATCGGGATCGCCCGTATCTTCACTGAACTTGAGCTGGTAGTACGCGTTGACCTCCGCTAAGTCTTTCGCTATCGCGTTGCGGAGAGAGAGGAGTTCTTTGATATTCTCGGGAGAAAGTTCCGTCTCTTTGAACGTGGCGACCTGGTCGCGGACCTGCTGCACCGTGGATCGGATATCACGACGGATAGGCGAGAGGTCCCATGTATCCATAGTATGGACCAGCACACAAGCGTATTTAAAAGCACCGCTCGTCGCACTCCGTTTATATAACTTGTGACCAAATTTTATATACGACGCCCCGGTGGGCAATAATGGTGATGGAGGGGTCGTGTGACGGTCGAGGAAACTGATTCGAGTGACTTGGAAGGCGCCGTTGTATCGTACACTGATAGTAAACTCAAAGAGGAAAACAAGGTTCTCAAACAGACCGTCGCACAACTCCGGGAGGAAGTAGAGAAGTTCCGCTCGCCCGCACTCATGGTCGCCGAGGTCATCGACGTGTTCGATGAACAAGCGATCATCAAGGTCGCGAACGGGAACAAGTTCCTCGTCGAGATCTCACAGGAAGTCGGGGAACTCCAGCCGGGCGACGGTGTCGCGGTGGAGCAGAAAAATCTTACGGTCGTAGACAC
>CAYWOP010000083.1:0-4523 GCA_964459935.1 uncultured Methanosarcinales archaeon
CGTACGCTCACGAGGATCCCGAAGCGGCGAAGGAGCAACAGCACCTGCCGGAAGAACTGGAAGATATCAATTTTTACCAGGAAGATTGAACGTCTTCAACAATCGTGTACAGGTCACTGTGCGATGCCATCTCCAGTCGAAATCCGTTCGAATATGGGGCAGACTTCCCTCCTGCGGTGTGGCATAGCTGTATGGCATCGGCCTGCTGGGTTAATCGTATCTGACGATCGGAGAAGGGTGCATCAGTGTACCGTGGAATATTGTATTGGATGACAGTATCATCGGCGTGTGTTCGAAACTCAAGGAACGGGATGTTGTCCACGAGTGCGATCCCTCGGTCGAAATCAACTCGTGTTTCGATCATCGGTGCAAAATTGTAGACAGAGAGTCTTCCCCGTCCTTCTAACTCCACGCGTTTGACCCTGGTTTCCCCTGCTTGAGAGAAGGTCGGTGTTGCAATCTTATTCACTAGCGTTGCTAGTTCATTTGCATCGACTTGATTCCGTTTACGTTTTCGTGCGTTCATCGTGTTACTTTTCGATTCTCACCCGTTTATATCGTTTACTACCCCCTCTGTACGTTAAAGCTTATATACTACGAATCCTTCCGCCAGTATATGCGCGAGGCACTGCGAGCCATCGGACTGACGAAGGGCGAGACGGACGTGTATCTCGCATTGCTCGAGCTCGGGCAAACGACGACGGGGCCGATCAGGAAGGAAGCGGGTATCTCCGGTTCGAAGGTGTACGAAGTGCTCGACCGTCTGCAAGAGAAAGGCTTGGCGAGCTGTGCGGAGATCGACGGTGTGAATCATTACGACGCGGCACATCCCGAACGGATCCTCGACTACCTGGAGAGGAAACAGCAGGAGATCGAAGAGGAGAAGCACGAGATAGAGAGCATCATACCGCAACTCCTTGCCCAGCAGGACACGTCCTCCGGCACGGAGATCAAGGTGTTCACCGGGTTCGAGGGTCTCAAGACGGCCAATAAAGATATACTCAGAACGCTCGATGAAGGAGAGGAGTGGCTCGAGATGGGACTGACAGACCAACCGGAGACGTGGGAACGCTACTTCAATAAAAAACAACGGGTGCGAGCGGACAAAGGGATAGTGCACAAGGGGATCGTGAGTGAACAGTACGAGGAGATATACGAGTTCCGGAACACGCTTCCGCACACGGAGTACAGGTTCTTACCGGAATCGTTCGAGATGCCCATCAGTCTTTCAATGTACGCTGAGAAGGTGACGATCTTCGTCCTGCTGGAAGAAGATCCAGTGGCGATACGTATGGAGAGCGGGGCGATCGCTGACGGGTTTCGCCAGTACTGGAACCTGTTGTGGAACGTTGCCGATGCGTGACAGGATAGCGCTACCGAGTATAGCAACGTTTAAATAGACGGGCTCCCGGGTAAATAATGAGGTGAGTTGAAATGTTAGACGACTGCAACTACAGCAAGGTACGATTGCTCCACGACCTGAGCAAGGTCGCGTGGTATCTGGACAAGCACGCTATCGAGGACGCCGAGGACACCGGCCATCCCGCGTGTGAAGAACTCTACGAAGAGATCCAAGCGGACTTGGAAGAGCACATAGACAAACTGAAGGAAACGATCTCCGGGGCGGCCCAGGACGACGCGTTCGAGTAATTCAGACCTGCAACAGCCCGAGCGTCACGTAACCGGTGCAGGCTATCTTGAACCACGGAGAGACACAGGGAAAGTCGTACTGATAATTAACGGATCGGGCTGTCCGCAACCCGACGCACGTTCACGTTATTCGCTTGTTCCCTGGACGGCTTGCTCGTGCGCTTCCACGTAGTTCTTCACGAAGTGGTCCCAGCCGGTGAGCTTGCTCATCTGTTTCGCGTTGATCTTGTTCTGGACGCGCTCGGCGTGGTCCTTCATCGCGAACTCGTACATCTCGTCAGCGAGTCGGTCAACCACTTCGTCCCGGGACTGCTGAAACCGTTCCAAGATATACACTCCTGGATTGTCGTCCAGGGTTTTGTCCTGGATGAACCGTCCGAACCCGGCGAGGTCGGTTGTGATTGCGGGGACGCCGAGGCTGATCGCCTCGACCGGCGTGTACCCCCACGGTTCGTAGTAACTCGGGAACACGCCCAAGTGCCCGGCGCTGAGCATCTCATAATACGGTAGGTTGACCAGGTCGTCGTCCCCGTCTAGGTAGACCGGATAAATTATCGATTTGACAGGATCGTCTTCTTTATTGTCCAGCCCGTTCGCGAGGAGCTCGTCTTGCACTATATTATCCTGTAAGCGGTGTGTGGAGACCGGCGGTTTTCCTCCGCGTTTGAACATCTCCACGTCCTGCTGCACCTCTTCCAGATAGTCACTGGTGAAGATGCTCTCCTCCAGGGTGCATTGTTGACTGACCGCATCCATGACCAGTTTATCCATGATGTCATCTTCGTGCCGTTCCAGGACGGTCTTGATCTGCGTATAGTACCGTTTGTTCTCCCGGACGTCGTGGCGGATGCCGTCGTTCTCCATGGGTGTGAAAAAGAACGCGCTGATCGTGCGCTCCTTCTCGACGTCCTTCAACCGCTCGTTCAACCGGTCGAGCGCGTCGATGAACACGTCCACGCCCTTGTTCTTATATTCGAACCGTCCGACGAAGTAGAAGATGAGGTTGTGTTCGAGCGGGAACGTGTAGTAGGGGAAGAAGAAGTACGTGAGGAACTCTCGGACCAGGTCGCGGTTCTCCACGTGCATCAACGTCGTATCCTCGATGGTCGGAAATTTTTCTGTGTTCATCCCGTTGTTCAGGATCACGTCTACGGATTCACCGAGGAACGCTTCTGCTTCGATCGCGGTGATCTCCGACACCGTGGTGAACACGTCCGCTGCTCGTGCGCACGCCCGCTCCGTGGTGTGCTTCGCCGTCACGCCCACGTCTTTCGCCGCTTCGTCCGGATCGATATCGTCCATCTCGTGATAGATATCCCTGCCGCTCCCTGCGAGGCTTCGGCCGAGCATGGTCGCGTGCGTGGTGAACGCCGTGTTCACGTTGTCAGTGCGGAGGAGGGCGAAGCCGCTCATCCATTCGTGACAATGTAACACTGTAGTCATCTCTCCTAGGTAGTCCGCTGCGGTCTCCACCAGTTCACCGACGGTCCAGCTCCACTGGAGCGGGTTGTCGAAATCGATGCCCGCGTCGATGCTGTCGATGTCGTGCTCCATCCAGAGCTCTGCTTTCACCTGGTCGAGTCCGATCGCTGCTGGTCTGACGAGGATGGTCTTGGGAGCGCCGTCGATGTCCCACGTGCCGTAGTGGCATTCCGCGTCCATATCCTCGAAAGATTTCTGGAGGAACGTGGGTGGTTCCTCGGGTTCGAACTCGTCGGGTAACTCCTCCTGTATATGTGGTCCGATGAGGAAATAATTGTCGTAGTGGCGTTGCATGGACGCGGCCTTGCTCTTCACTACCGTATATATCCCTTGTTGCAGACTTCCCAGGACGTTTCGAACAGGTAGTCGATGTTCACTCGATCACCAGGCTTGGCTGTTCAGTGACGGGCATCGCGTCGTCGGTGCAGCGGTAGCTGATATCGTTGAGGACGTTCATGAACGCGATGTACGCTTCATAGGGCGTGTCGTACGGGTTGAAGTACTTGTGCACGTCGCCGTCGTTGAACCATTTGATGCACATATAATAGAAATGGTCGGAGGTGGTGAGCTTGCGCCACTCCTCCGTCAGTCCTTCGCGTTTCGCCGCTTCCTCGAGCTCGTAGAGTTGCTGCATCGCCGTGTCCTGTAAGTTGTTCCCGCACCACGCGCTGAGGTCGCGTTCCTCGTCGGCCCAGCTCGTAAACTCGTCCACGGAGATCTCGTCCTTACTTTCCATGGAAAGTGCTTGGCTGGGTGTGACAAATCCCGCTTCGCTGTTCTTCAACAGTTCACCGGGGAGGTCGCGGAGGAACTCAAGTATGCCGGTGTCTTCCCAGTGGTGCTCGCCGAACGTCTCGTAGTCCATGAACAGATTGATCACATCACCATCGGTCTCGGAGAGCCAGTGTGCGTACTTCTCGACGGAGAGCGGGTGTTCCGCCCAGTCCTCGTTGCTGAAGCGGAAGGCGATGTCGTCGCTGAGCTTGTAGTTCTTCAACAGGACCGTCGTATCGGCAGGAGTCTCGTACACGTAGTTCGGACTGCGCCATCCGAGAACGTCGTCGACGCCTTCGGCAAGTATACCTTGGTAGCCCATCTCCGCGGCCGTCGCTGCTATGGAGTCGTTGTAGATGAGCTCGGTGTTGCGGAACACCGTGGGTTCCTGATCGAAGTAGCGCTTGATGGCGTCGTGGTGTTGCTGCACTTGTTCTGTGAACTCGTCTTCGTTGTAGAGGAATGAGAGGCTGTGGTAGTAGGTCTCGGCGAGGAACTCCACCTGTCCCGTCGCCGCGAGTTCCTGAAAGCTCTCCAGCACGTCCGGTGCGTACCGTTAGAGGTGTTCGAGTGCGGTGCCGGAGATGCTGAATGCCACGTTAAACTCGTCATTCTCC